>JAUXEH010000384.1 GCA_030620655.1 Candidatus Aminicenantota bacterium
ACTTCCGCCTGTTCATGCACGACGCGGACCGTGCCGTCGGGCAGGACGATGCGGTGGTCGATGCTGTACGGCTCGTTCGCTCGCAGGGCCCGGTTCACGGCCCCCTTTACATGCTCCCGGTCATCGGGATGAACGGTATTCAGGAAGGCCTCGTAGGTGGCACCGAACTCCCGGGGCTTCAGCCCGAAAATCCGGTAGATCTCATCGGACCAGTACAGGGAATTGGCCCGGAGGTCCAAGTCCCAGTTGCCCAGATGGGCAATGCGCTGGGCCTCGGCCAGGCTCGACTCGCTGCCGCGGAGCTGTCTGACGGCGCCGGTCAGTTCCTCTGTCCGCTCGGCAACCCGCTTCTCCAGCTCATCCCGCATCAGCCGGAGCTCCTCCTCATCCATTTTCCGCTGGGTTATGTCCTCCTTCACGGCCACGAAATGGGTGATGTTCCCCCCTTCATCCCGCACCGGAGAGATCGAGGCGGCCTCCCAATACAGATCGCCGTTTTTCTTCAGGTTGCAGAACTCCCCCCGCCATTCCTTCCCCTGTTTGATGGTCTCCCACATCCGACGATAAAAATCCGGCAGATGCTTTCCCGACTTCAGGATATTCGGTTTCTTGCCGAGCGCTTCCTCGGCACTATAACCGGTCAGTTCCGTGAACTTGGGATTGACATACTGTATGGATCCCTCGGCATCGGTGATGACGACTGTGGCCGGGCTGTGCTCCACGGCCATGTGCAGCTTCCGAATTTCTACCGAGCCGGCCTCCCCCAACTCCCTTTTAGCTGTTGGGACCTGGACAGCCGTGTCTTTCTTTTCAGCCATGTCGAAACATTTCCGAAACCGTGTTGATTATTAGATCATTCGGGCAAGCTGATAAGGAAGCCATCCGGAGGCGAGCGGGCATGGTTCCTCGAAAAGGCTTCCAGAGCGCAGGCAGCCGGGCCTAGCGAGTCCCCCAGAACAGGCCCAGCGTGAGCGCATAATAGGCCTGGTCCTGCCTGACCCCTTCGGCGACCGCATAGTTGAACTGGAAACTCCCGACCAGGTTGACGCTTTCGCTCAGAGGAAAGACCGCGCCCACTTCGGGAATGAAACCCAGGTACCACTTGTCAGCCGTGACCGTCCCCTCCGGCGACTCGGTTGTGCGGCTTATCCGGAATCCCCCCAGGCGTACTCCGGCAAAGGGCAGGTACGCGGCATTGTTCTGAACGTAAAAATGGAGGGTGGCCATGACCGGAAGGGACTTCAGAGTGCGGGCCTCTATGCCGGCCTCACCGGCATTGTCCTGCTTGAAATAGCTGTAGTCCACGGACACACCCAGGGACCAGAACTCGTTCATGAAGCGCCGGACCTCGGCACCACCGCCCAGGAAGCTGGTCTTGTCGATGAAGCCCTTGGTGCTGCCGGCAGGGAAAGACACTTTGTAGTATGCCCCGGCCAGCCATTTCTGGCCGAAACTCATTCCACTCAAGACGAGGATCAAAACCAATACGAGTGCGAGCTTTTTCATTTACAACCTCCTGCCCTATTGTACCCGGGTTTCATCCTCCCGTCCAGATGAGTCCGATGCCCGCCGCCCAATAGGAGACGGTAAAATCCTTGGCCTCCAGGCCGTAGTAATACCTGACATTGAGGAGCAGGCCGGCATTCTCGCTAAAGCGGATGATGCAGCCCGCCTCGGGCATGAAGGCCAGATGCCATCGGGTTTCATCCAGGTCCCTCTGATCCGTCCTGGTGGTGGCGCGGGTGTAGATGGTCCCGGCGCCGACCCCCACAAAAGGGATGAAGCGCTCGCCGCTGAAGTAGGCATGAGTGGTGAGCATGATCGGGACGCTGGTCAGGCCGTGTTTCTCTTCGAGGCCGGTGCCTTCAAGCGGCACCGCATGCTCGAAGCCGTTCCAAGCCAGGGAAAAACCGGCCGAGATGCCGCTCCGGATGAGCCGGCGGGCCTCGAAAGCGAACCCGATGTAGCTGTTGCTGTTGACAAAACTCTTGGTGTCTCCGGTCGGGAAAGACAGGTTGTAGGTCATTCCCACATAGCTGACTTGGGCATAGGCCCCCAGGGTCAGCAGGAACAGCAGCCCGACGAGGGCGGGGATTCTTCTCATGTTTCTCTCCTTTATGGCGCTTCTGTATCTGTTTTCGCCTCTTTGATGTCCTTTTTTATCTGGAAGAGCGTATAGGACATGCGGAACGACAGATAATACTTGTTGATGTTGCGCACGTAGTGCACGGGTTCGAGCCCGACACGCTGCATGGTCCCGAGCTCGGTGTGGTTGAACCAGCGGTTGGGATCATATCCCAGCTGGGTGGCGGTGGACCTGGAACGGCGGATGTTGGCAGGGCCGGCGTTGTAGGCCGCCAGCGCAAACCGCACCCTGTCCTCCTCAGTGATGTCTTCCCCGGCAAAATAGCGGTCCGTGACCCACCTCAGGTACTTGACCCCGGCGTGGACGTTGTTTTCCGGCGTGCTGATGTCATCGATGCCCATGTCCTTGGCCGTGGAGGGGAGCAGCTGCATCAGTCCCCGGGCGCCGGTCCGGGAGCGTGCGTCGGGATCGAAACGTGACTCCTGGAAAGACTGGGCCGCGATCAGGAGCCAATCGATATCGTACATATCGCCGTATTTCTGAAACAGGGGAGCATAGCGGGTCAGCGCCTCCAGGTCCTGGTTCTGCACGGCTTCCCTGGCCCAGGGATTCTCCTTGAAATACCGTTTATAGAATATGTTCCCCTTCAGGGTACCCTTTTTCACGGTCTTGACGAATCGATCCAGGCTGGCCTTGAGCTCGGGGTTGTTCTTGCGGACCATCCAGCCGAAGCGGACATCCTCGTTGAAGGCGATGTCTTCGTGGATCCTGACGTTTTCC
>JAUXEH010000241.1 GCA_030620655.1 Candidatus Aminicenantota bacterium
CAGAACAAGGGAGAGGCGCGACTTCCCTGGCCCCGGTTCTGGAAAGGTATCGACAAACCGTCCCCCCCGCCCAAGCCCGGCATGGCCGGCCTTCTCTCGCTGTTGATAGGATTCGGAGTGGTCACCGCGGTGTTTTTTGTCTTTCGCACGCTGTTTTTTGCCATCATCGATCTAAAGGACCCACAGCCCCTGTTCGATCCCCGGGCCAGTCTCTATTTCTCCGTGATCCTTCTGGCCGTGTTCGGATCGGAGGCTGCTGCCTATACGGTGCGTCTTTTCCATAATTCCCATTCCGTCATCCTGGTCAAGAACGGTGTGATCCTTATCCTGCTCTGGCTGGCCTGGAACTACCCCTTTGAGATCACGGTTCATGGACCGGAGGAAGTGGATGTGCTGGGATTCGCCACGGCCGGCCTGGTGGCGTGGACGGTCCTGGCTGCCTGGGTCTTTCTCAAAAGGCTGATTCTTTCATGGAGGGAACGTTCGTCTTTAGACCGGGAATCGGGGTAACCGACAGGCTGCGCTCCGGCAAAATGATTGACCGCCGAGGAAGCTTGTGTTAAAACTACCGCCTTCTGATGAAAAAATGGCTACGCCCCTGCCTGCGTCTTCTGTCTTCCATCCCGCTCGCCCTTCTGGTGCTTGATCTTATAGCGCTTCCCGCTCTTCCGGCCAGGGACGACCTCGCGAAGCCTATGGCCCCTCTCCTGCAAATAGGGACAGCCGACCAGGTCAAACTGGACGGCCTCCTGGATGAGCCTTTCTGGCACACGACACAACCCATCGGCGACCTCACCATGGTAGAGCCCGATGAAGGGGCCGTCCCCAGTGAGCGGACCGAGGTCCGCGTGGCCGCCGGCGTTTCCGCCCTCTACATCGGCATCATGTGTTATGACAGCGCCCCCGACCGCATCGTCAGCCACACCATGCAGCGGGATGCGGAGTTGAGGAGTGAAGACCACATCAAGCTCGTGTTCGACACGTTCCTCAACGGCCGGACCGGCTATATCTTCGCTGTCAATCCCAACGGCGCCCGCTATGACGCCCTGATCGAAAAGGAGGGCGAACGCGAGAACAAGCAGTGGGACGGGATCTGGGAGGCGGCCGTCCACCGCTCCCCGCAGGGCTGGAGTGCCGAGATCTACATCCCCGTGAAGACCCTCCGCTTCGCCCAGGGGCTCGACCGTTGGGGTTTCAATGTGGAGCGCCGCATCGAGCGCCTGCTCGAGACCGACCGCTGGGCCGCGCCCCTCCTAAACTACAAGGTCACCCATGTCAGCCGCGCCGGGGTCCTCGAACCCGTCCCCGTGTTCGAACAGGGGCTGGGGCTCACCGTGCGGCCCTATGTCCGCGGCGACCGGACCAAGGAAGAATACGGGGCGCCTCACGTCAATGACGCGACGGCCGGCCTGGATATCAAGAAGAATTTCGGCGGCAATGTGAGCGGCCTGCTCAGCCTCAACACCGATTTCGCCGAGACCGAGGTCGACACCCGCCGGATCAATCTCACGCGCTTCCCCCTGCTTTACCCGGAGAAGCGCACATTTTTCCTGGAAGGCTCCGACGTCTTCGATTTCGGCCTGGGCATGGGATTTTACCACCGGATCGATCTCATACCATTCTACAGCCGGAGGATCGGCCTGATCGAGGGCCAGGTGGTGCCCCTGGATCTATCGGTCAAGGCTACGGGCGGTGTGTCCCGTTTCAACTTCGGCGTGCTGGACGTGATGACCCGCCCGGTGGATGATCTCGCGCCCCGTACCAACCTGTTCGCCGCCCGGGGTTACCAGGGCATCTGGAAAGAGTCGAGGGTGGGATTCCTGGCCACGGCCGGCGATCCGCTGGGCCGTCCGGGGAGCTACCAGGTCGGCGGGGATTTTGTCTACAAGACCACACAGTTCCAGGGCGACAAGAATTTCCTCCTCGGGGTCTGGGGGCTGGTGACTGGACGTGAGGATTTGGGCCGGGACAACACGGCTTTCGGCCTGGCCATCGACTTCCCCAATGACCTCTGGGATGTCTCTATCAATGCCAAGCGCATCGGCGCGGATTTCGATCCCTCCATGGGGTATGTCCCCTGGCGAGGGATCTACAAAGCCCGCTTCGACCTGGCCTACAAGCCCCGGCCCGATCTCACCTGGCTGCGCCAGATCGTGTACGAGGTCTTTTCGTCCGTGGTGACGGATGTACATGGGCAGGTGCAGCAGTGGTCGATTTTCACGGCGCCCGTGAACTGGCACCTGGAGAGCGGCGATCGCATCGAGCTCAACATCTTCCCCAACTGGGAGAGAATACCGGAACGGTTTTACATCACGGACGATGTCTACATCGACCCCGGCACCTACCAGTGGTGGCGCTACCGGCTGGAGCTCCAGACCGCGGGCAAACGCAAGCTGGCAGCCAAGGCGTCCTGGTGGTTCGGCAGCTATTATGATGGCCATCTGAACCAGATCCAGTTGAACGCGACCTGGCGGCCCTCGCACCACCTCACACTGGCCGTTGAGGGGGAGACGAACTTCGTGCGGGTCAGCTCAGGAGATGTGGACATCCTCCTGGGGCGTGCCCGTGTCGATGTCTTCATAACCCCGGATTTCCAGATCCTGAATTATGTCCAGTACGACAACCTGTCCGATTCCCTGGGAGTGAACTGCCGGCTGCGCTACACCTACCGCAGCCTGCTGGACATCTTCCTGGTCTTCAACCACAACTGGCTGGAGATCGACGACATCTACCGGACTAACCTGAACCAGTTCCTGCTCAAGGTCCAGTACTCCTGGCGCCGCTAGGCGGCTTGCATTCCGCGACAACATGTTTACATATCCCGGTTATCCGCTATAATATCGGCACGAGAGAGGATCATGAAAAAAGCACTGTGCCTGGCAGGCATCATCGGGGTCCTGGCGGCGGCCGGTTGGCCGGCCGGCCAGGGCGGGCAGGACATCAGCTCGACCCAGGCCTTCCGCATGCACGACCAGCCGGATACCTATCTGATCGATGTGCGCACGGTCGCCGAGTACGTGTACGTCGGACATCCGGAGATGGCCCACAACATCCCGCTCGTCTTCTGGGATGAACGGAACCTGCAGACCGTGGCCAACGAAAGCTTTGTCGAAGATTTCAGGGCCCGGTTCAAACTCGGCGACACCCTGATCCTCATCTGCCGCAGCGGCAGGCGCAGCGCCCATGCCCGGCGCATGCTCCGCCGCGCCGGATTCCAGAAGGTATTCAACGTCAAGGAAGGCTTCGAGGGGAAAAAGGACCAGAGCGGGCACCGCACCATCGACGGCTGGAAGAACGAAGACCTGCCGTACACATACCAACTGGATCCAGCGCTGCTGCATCGCCCCATCAAATGACGGTCACCCCAACTTCGCCCGTAGGGCCCGCTTCTATTTAACGACGATAAGCGAGAAGGAATCAGCGATCAGGATGTGCTCACCCCAGAGGCTTACGGCGGCGGATTCTCCGGGGGTCTCGAACCGGGCTACCAACTTGGGTGCTTCGGGGCTGCCGACATCGATCTTGAGCAGGCCGAAGGACTCGTCCGAGACGTAGGCGTGGGTTCCGCTCACCCTGATGTGGTTGGCGAAGCCCTCGACCGGGCAGGAGCCGACGATCCGGGGTGCCGCGGGATCACCGATGTCCACGACCTGAAGCCCGGCATCCCCGTCTGCCACGTAGGCGAATCCGTCCTGGACCGCGACCCCATAGGCCATGCCCGGCGTCTCCAGGAAACCTGCCTGGGTCATGGCTGCCGGGTCTGTGATGTCCAGGATGTGGAGACCGGTGTCGCTGTTGGCCACATAGGCGTAGCCCCCGGCCACATCCAGCCCGTAGGCGAATCCGTCCATGGCGAAGCTGCCCAGCAGCTCGGGCGCGGTCGGGTCAGCCAGGGATACCATGTGGAAACCGGTGTGGTCGGCGGTCAGGTAGGCACGGTTTCCGCGCACGATCACCGTCCGTGTCACACCCGGGATGCTCAGGTTGGCGACCCGCTTGATGGACTTGAGGTTTCCGAGATCGAATACCCTGAGTCCCCAACGGTCCGTGGAATAGCCGTACTGCCCGGCCGCGGCCATGCCGTGCACGCCGCGGAAGGGCGAGGTGGAGCCGATCTCCTTGAGCGCTCCGGGTACGGTCCCGTCCAGGATCCTGAAGCCGGAAAGGTCTCCCAGGGCACAGATCCGCTCTCCCAGGGCCTCGGCCGTGATGATAGAACCGGGCGTATAGTAGTAGCCCCGCGAGCGCGGTTTTGTCTTGTCTTCCACGGATATCTTGTACACTCCGGCGAAGTAATCCACGACAAAGGCCGTATCCCCCACCACCTCCAGCTCCCATACTTCGTTGTACATGGTGTACTTGGTCCACCCGGCACGGACAGGTGCCGTGGGATCCGTGATGTCCACGATCTCGAAGCCGCCGTCATAGAGGTTGCCCACATAGGCGTAGTTCCCCTGTAGCTTGACGCTGTGGGCGTACCCGGCCGTGGTGTAGGATGCGGCCTGCTGCGGGGCTTCCGGCCGTGTGATGTCCAGGACCTGGAGGCCCGATGACCCATCGGCCACGTAGAGATAGTCGCCCGAGACCGCCACCCGCTCCGCCCTGTCCGGGGTGTCGAAACTCCCGATGAGTCCGGGCGCGGCCGGCTCGGTGATGTTTATGATGTGCACCCCACCCTCTCCGTCCGCGACAAAGGCCCGGCTTCCGGCGAGGACCACGTCTTCCGCCTCTCCGGGTGTGTCGAGGCTGGCGATGGACCGGGGTCTGTCCGGCCGCCTCACATCCACCACCTGGAAGCCGGCCGGGCCGGCGGCCACAAAGGCGAAGCCGCCTGAGACCGCCACATCCCGGGCCTCTCCCGGTGTGACGAGCGTGCCGCTCAGCAGGGGGGACGACTCATCGCTCACATCCACGACACACAGCCCCTTTTTCCCGGCCGCGACAAAGGCCAGGGACCCGTCGATATCGATCCCGTTTCCTCCCCCGAGGTAGAGCCTGGAGACCTGTGTGGGCCGCCTGGGGGACAGGTCCAGGATCATGAGGCCGTTCATGAAGGCGCAGTAGCCACGGTCGCCTTC
>JAUXEH010000069.1 GCA_030620655.1 Candidatus Aminicenantota bacterium
CTGCTGGAACCCATGCTGGACGATCCGGAGACTAAGGCCAAGGACTTCGCCACCAAGGTGCTCTCGGACGGTACCGGCGAGCTCCCCCTGGCCGTGACCACCATCCGCCTCAACCTGAGCAAACTCGATTCCCCGGCGCGCCGGGCCATGTTCGAACAGCCCCTCATCCAGGTCTGGCAGGCCCTGCTCGATGAAGCACAGAAGGAGTTGAATTCCCTATGGGCCGATAAAGTCTACGAAGAATACCAGAATAAACTCGGGGACTACTATCCTTTCAATCGAGAAGGAAGGGATGCCACCATCGCTGATGTCGAGGCCTTCTTCAAGCCGGAGGGCGGCATCCTGTGGGGATTCATCGATGAAGACCTGGCTCCCTTTGTCAATCGGGATGACTGGACCGCCATGACCTGGGAGGACAGGGGAATCCGGCTGTCCCCACAAACCCTCGAGGCGCTGCAGAAAGCCGAGAGCATTCGCAAGGATCTCTTCGAGCAGGGTGGGTTCCCCATCAATTTTCGCATGCAGCCGGATGGGTACACAAGTGTATCCGGCTCAGTGCCTTTCGTCATCAAGATCGAGTTGAGCGTCGATGGCGTTCAGCAGTCCTACGAGATGGGCCACAAGCGTTTCCAGGAATTTTTCTGGCCCCGGCAGGAGGGCTCTCCGGGTGCGAGACTGCAGATTCTCATGCGGGAAAAGCGCGCGGAACCGCCGGCCAAAGAGTTCCTCGGTGCCTGGGGATTCTATCGCCTCCTGGAAGAAGCGGAGATCGAGCTGGAGGCCTCTTCCTCTACCATGTATAAGATCTCCTGGCAGTTCTCGCACAGTCAATATAGGCTCAATGTCGTTTACCGCCTCCAGGCCCGCAGCGTGGCCAATCCCTTTAAAAACCTCGGCGAATTCTTCAGATTCCATTGTCCCTCTCGGCTGGATTGAAAGGATCAGCGGCAAGCCCATGAACACCATGTATTATCAGATTTCCAGTTTCGGGAAGCTGCCCCGCTTTGGAGACTTTGTCCGCTACAATTCCGGGGGGCCGGAGATCCGGATCTTTGAGAAGTGGATCCAGGAAGGCCTGTACTATGCCCAGAAACACTATGACCGGGAATGGCCCCGCATCTACGCGCATTCGCCCGGATATCAATTCCTGTTCAATCACGATGGTGCGGACAAGTTCCTGCTGGGCGCTCTCCGGCCCAGCCATGACAAGAGCGAGCGGAGATACCCGTTCGTGGTTACCCTGCGGATCACGAAAGACATCGCGGCCGGTACGGATGTGTTCGCCTATTTCCCGGTCATGCTCAGTCGTTTCCTGCAGCAGACCTCACCCGTTTTGGAGCAGGCTGAGCTGGCCTTGACCCCCCAGGATCTTGCGGCCGAGACCGAGAGGCTCAACGATGCTGTCGAGGTCGACATGGAGGCTGCTCTGGCCGGATTCAAGGATTACTTGCAGAACACGAGCCTGTCTCAATTCTGGGGGGAGGTGCTGGGGAATGCGGACGATCCCCGAAGGTTCCGGCTGATCAAGAACCTGGCTGATATTCTGCTCCCCTTGCGGGGGCACCCTCCCCGGCAGCTGGCGCTGGGGCTGCGCTTCCCCCTGGGAAGCAATGGATCTTCCCTTCATCATGCGGTCTGCTTCTGGATATTGGCGGTCGCCCGGATGCTGGGAGACCCCCCCCTCAATCCCAACGCGTTCTGGGGCGGTCCGGGCGGGGCGTCGGACCGGTTCCTGTTCCTCTTCCTGAGGCCTCCGGCCTCCAAGAATCTGATCCAGCTGGTGTGCCCGGAAGCGGAGAACGACGGTGTCTGTCACCTCGAGGAGGAGGGGAAAAACGTCTCCCCGGATGCAGCCCTTTCCAGCCTTTCTCCGGAGCTGGGGCCGGCCTTTGCCGAGGGGCGCATTTCTTTGGGTGAGTTTCTGGGGCTGATCTGAACGCCGGGGGCGACCGTACATCCGCGGAAAATTTGCATTGAATTTTAAAAATGTTTCAGATATAACTAGTTCAGCAAGTCGGCGTTCACTCAGGTGTAATGATCGTCAGAGCAGGAATGAAGTTGGTACAGTCGAAGTTATTCTCGAAACACAGCCGACATGATGATTCTTGACGCAAAAAGGGGAGAGAACGATAGTGGCAGAAGAAGAAACGACCCAGGAAGCGCCCGAAGCCTCCTTGCCTGAAGGGCTGGCGGAGCTCCTGGACCCCATATCCGGGGATTCTCCCACAGGGGAGAATGCCAACACAACGGAAGAGTACTTCAAGCTGGATATGGAGATCGGCAAAGTCATACCGGATTATAACGTCTGTATCGAGCTGGCCAAGGCCGTCCTTATGGAGAAGAGCAAGGATCTCCGGGTGGCATCCTGGCTGACGTTCGCCTGGTACCGCACCGATAAGATCCCCGGGCTGCTCAGCGGTATGACGCTGATGCTCGAGATGATGAAGCAGTTCGGCGACAAGCTC
Organism: Candidatus Aminicenantota bacterium; assembly: GCA_030620655.1. Taxonomy (GTDB): domain Bacteria; phylum Acidobacteriota; class Aminicenantia; order Aminicenantales; family Aminicenantaceae; genus JAUXEH01. The sequence continues at coordinate 2,466 of JAUXEH010000069.1, forward strand.
TTCCCTGAAAAGCCCGCCCATCGCAGCAAAGCGCTCCTGTATCTGAACACGGGACGCTTCGTGAAGCTGCTGGAACAGGAACCGATCAGCCAACAGACGGCCCCTTTGATCCCCGAGCTGGAGAAGGTCCTGATGCAGCTCGGGGAGGAAGCCAAGAAGCAGTTCCCGGACAGCCCTCCTGTGCTGAAAGACCTGGAGAAGGTCATCGAATCTCATATCGAGACGGCCAAGGAGGCCGCGCCTCCCGCTAAGCCGACGAAGGAGGAAAAACCGGCTGAATCCCGAGAGGGAGAGCCGGAAGCGCCTCCACCTCCAGAAGAACCAAAGCCTAGGGTAGAAAAGGAACCGGCCGCTCCCGCCAAGGAGGCCGCGACAGGCTCGGAAAAGGATGCGGTACTGGCGTTCAAGAAATCGCTCCGGTTTCTCTTCCAGCAGGATAACGTGAAGGTGAAGCATCAGGCCTACCTCTATGGGATAGCCAGGTCTTTGGTCTGGGACCGGATGAGCATCCCATCCCATGATGATTATGTCACCCAGGTCGCACCTCCCGATTCCGCGGTCCTCAGCCGGTTTCAGCAGTGGCACTCCGACCAGGACGGGGACAAGCTCATCTCCAACCTGGAAGTGAGCCTGCTCGACCAGGACAGTACGTTGAAGTACTGGCTCACGGGCCAGAGGCTGGAGGCCCTGGCCCTGGAAAACGCAGGGGGCGGCGGGGCCAAGGCTGCCGAGGAGATCAAGTTCCAGGTCGCCAAGCTGCTTCAGCGATTTTCCAACTTTCCCAAGCTGAAGTTTCGCGGCGATGTCCCTTTTGCAGACTCTGAAACCGTGAAGTGGCTCGAGGATGAGGTCAAGCCGGTCTTGGGCGGAGGAAAAGGAGGGGAGACGATCCTTCCTCCCATCATGGGAGAAGATTACGAACCCCTCACCAAGGAATACGAACAGGCCTGTGAGACGCTGCCCGACGGCTTCGAAGAGAAACTGAGCAAGATGCAGCAGGGGATCGCGGCCGAGCACCGCCGCAAGGGCCACTTCCTCCGGGTCCTGAACCTGGCCAACTTCTGTATAAAGGCCGGGGAATTTGAACTGGCCCGGGTGCACCTCATGGACTTGATGGACAAGATCGAGGCCTATCAGCTGGCCTACTGGGAGCCTGCCCTGAGCGCCTCGGCATGGCAGTCTATGTACATCATCAACCAGAAGCTCCTGGAAGCGGAGACGGATGAGGAAGACAGGGAGCTCCTGGAGAAGAAGCAGAGAGAGTTATTTTCCAAGATAGGAAATTTCGATGGGCTGCTGGCATTAAAGCTGGCTGACCGGAATCAAAATAAAGGAGACTAAATTATGGCAAAACCGACCACGCCGAAAATCGGTACTCGAGTCAAGGTGTCTATCCTTCCCAGCTCTGATGCAAAAGAAGAGGTGGAACTGGATTATAGGGTTCTCATGCCTGGAAACTTCAGCAAGAGCGAGCCGGGCTCCCTGGGGCCGGTAAAGGAACGCCGACTGCGGACCATCGGGCGGAAGGGGGACTACAAAAAGGTCCTGCAGGACATAAACCCCAAGCTGAACCTGGTGGTGCCCAACAAGCTTTCTGACGACCCGGAAGCGGAGATGGAGGTCAACCTGGACTTCAAGGACATCAAGGATTTCCATCCCGACCAGATCGTAAGCAAGGTGGAGCCCCTCAAGGAACTGCTGGACGCTCGGGATAAACTGAAACAGCTCAAGCTCCAGGTGCTGAAAGACGTCAAGCTGCGCAAGGCCATTGAGGCCGTGCTCAAAGAGGGCGGGGGAAGCGTCGACGACCTGATGAAGAAGATCGCAGTGGCCGAAGAAGAGAAGAAAGAATAGGCCCGGCCAGAATAAATAAGGAGGAACAATTATGGCAGAAGAAAAAAAGACGGAAACAGAAGTCGAAGTCAGTGCCGTCGACAGCCTGGTCGAAATGCTGGGGACGGATGAGCAGAAGGGCGCCGTCGCCGAACTGATCAACCGGATCGGCAAGGAAGCCGAAGTCCACCGTGTGGGCGGGGCCTTGATCGACTCCTACATCTCCGAGATCGATAAGGTGCTGGGTGCCCAGATGGACGAGATCCTGCATCACAAGGATTTTCAGGAGCTGGAAGGCACCTGGCGCGGCCTGCACTTCCTGGTGCAGAACACCGAATTCAGCAAGGCGGTCAAGTATGAGCTCCTGGATGTGACCAAGGAGGAACTGTACGAGGATCTGAACGAGGCCGCCCTGGGAGAAGGCTACGAGAAGGATTCCGGGCTGTGGCATCACATCTACTGGGGTGCGTACGACAAGGTGGGTGGGCACTCCTACACGGCCATGGTGTCCGACTTCGAGTTTGTCAACAATCCCCAGGACATCAAGCTGATGCAGCACCTGTCGGTGCTGGGAGAGGCCGCTCAGCTCCCGTTCATCGCCAATGCGGGCGCCGAGTTCTTCGGAGAGAAGGATTACACTGCGGTCATGACCAACCGGTTCCTCAAGGAGCAGGTCAATGACGGGGCCGAATATACGGCCTGGAGGGCTTTCCGAGACGACGACAGGTCCAAATATGTGTCCCTGACACTGCCTCGGTTCCTAGGCAGGCTGCCCTATAATCCCAAGGAAGATCCCACCAAGAACTTCAACTACGATGAGGGGATCTACCGGGACGGGAAGGACAACAGCCTGTGGTGCCATGCCGCCTTTGCCATGGTCTCCAACATGGTGAAAAGCTATGAGGAGTGGGGATGGAGCGTGAAGCTGGTAGGCGTCGAGTCCGGCGGGATCGTGGAAAATCTCCCAACACCGACCTATGAGGATCACGGCCAGACCAAGCTCAAGGTTCCTGTGGAGGCCTCGGTGGGGCAGGCCAAGGACTTCGAGCTCGCCGAGATGGGATTCATTTCCCTGGCGCACTGGGACCGCACCGACTACGCCTGCTTCTTCGAAGTCCCCTCCGTGCAGAGGGCCAAGGTCATCAAGAACAATCCCGAGGCTACGGCCAACTATTCGGTCGGCGCCCGCATGCAGTACACGCTCCTGGTGACCCGCATCGCCCATTACTTGAAATACCGACAGCTCCGCTTCGTGGGAGCCAACAAAGGCGCCAGCGAGATCCAGGAAGACCTGAGCAACTGGCTGAAGGGCATCACGTCCGACCAACCCAGCGCGCCGGAAAGCGTGATCGCAGAGCGCCCTCTGCGTTCCTTCCAGCTGGAGGTCCATGAACTTCCGGAAAAACCCGGTTTCTTCCAGATCAGTGCCGAATTCCGGCCGCACATCGCGATCACGGGGATGGACATCTCCTTGAGGCTGGTGGCATATCACTCGGGTGGAGAATAGGATCGATTCTCTCATCAAGAAAATAGAAACTAACCAGGATTATTCATAAATTTTCACGACAGAAGTGTGGCAGTATTTGTGAATAATTCAGGCTAAATAATTGAAGGAGGTTTGGATATGGCTTTTAAAGGTGAAATTTTTATCGAAGGCCCGGATGGCCCACTCGAAGGCCCGCGGGAGAACGGGAGCAGTCTGATCTACGAATTCGATCAGGAACTCTATCTCCCGTTCGATTTGGAGACCAACAAGGTTCAAGGCTCACGCAGGCTCAAACCAATATCCATCACCAAGGATATCGACAAGCTGACTCCGACCATCGCCCAGTACCTTTGTTCAGGCACGACCCTTCCCAAAGTCATCATCGTGCTCTACAAGATCAAGCCGGACAGCTCGTCTGAAGTCCCGTATTTCAACTTCACCCTGGAGGAAGCACGGATCGTCCAGGTGAACACGCTAATGCCCACCACCAAGAAAAAGGAAAACGAGAACATCGGGCACCTGGAAAAGATCAAATTCATGGGCACGACGTTCACATGGAACTTCGAACCCTCGGATGAGGAGGGCAAAGAAGGCGGAGCCCCTACGTACTCGGAAACATCCTTCTGATCCCTGGGACACGCTGTCTAAGTCCGACAGGAAAGATTTCTCTTCACTTTAACGCGGGGATCGGTTTGGCAGGTTTGCATGGCCTGTGAGCCGGTTCCCGCAGAAATCTGCATTAAGACCAGGTCTATTTGAGAAACCTCAGTCTGTCCAATCTCCTCATCGGCTATTTCACCACCGATAGGGTCGAACCCACAGATGTGGACCTATCCTATTTTGCCGCATTCTCGGAAGAGGAGAAGATGCGGCGCAGCATCGTGGAAAACCTGACCTTTCTCCTTCAGACCCGGCAGGGGTCTGTCCAGCACCTCCCTGATTTCGGGCTGCCCGACATCATGCAGATCTATGTGGATTCAGGGTATACCTTCGAACCCCTCAAGAAGCACCTGCGGGACATCATCCTGAGGTACGAGCCCAGGATCGAGAAGGCGAGGGTGGAGGAGCCTCGTTTCGATAAGGACGACATGCGTATCTATCTGCGCATCCTGGCGACCATCAAGGATTTTTCCGATACCGAGGTCCTGCTGACGGAATTTTCGACCACCGGCTGGTCCAAGGTCGTGTGGGAGAGGGACGAGAAATGAACATCAAGAAGTACTTCGAGCGCGAGTACAATTTCCTCCAGCAGGAGGGGGAAAAATTCGGCGAGAAGCATCAGGCGATCGGCGGCGAACTGCGGATGTCTCAGCGGCACCGAAAAGATCCTTTTGTCGAACGCCTGTATGAGGCATTCTCTTTTTTAGCGGGGCGCATACACGAACGCCTGGATGATGAATTCCCCGAGATCACCGGAGGGCTGTTGGAACAGCTGTTCCCCCATTTTCTGCGGCCCTTTCCTTCCTGCGCCATCCTTGAGGCGCGCGCTCATATGGGGGCCGTACAGGAGCCTCTTCGAGTCGCGAGGGGCAGTGAGGTTCAGACGCCGACCGGTAAATACCAGGTGAAATACAAGGTGTCTGCCGGTCCTCGGGAAAAAGCCCGAGTGGTCGAGAAAACCGAGCCGGCTGAGTTCCTCTTCCGTACGACTCAGGAGCTGGTGATCCGCCCCATGCAGCTCAAGGAAGCGAGCGTGGTGGACACACCGGATGCCGCCTCTGCTCTGGTTTTGAAGATCCATCCCTACAGGAACGTGTCCTATGCGACCTTGGACCTGAAGCGGTTGACGCTCTTCCTGTACGGCTCCGATTTTTTGCGCTACCAGCTGCTCCTCTTTCTGAATAGATACGTGGCGTCCGTATTCGTCCGTGAAACCCAGGGCGAGAACCAGGAATTCCGGGAGGTCGCACCTTGCAAGATCGGGATTCCCGGCCTGTCCGATGTCTTTGAAGATGACCCCGAAGAGTATGCCGTTATCCCCTACGCCAGGCAGATATTCGCCGGCTACCGGCTGCTGCAGGAATATTTCGCTTTCCCGGAACGGTTTTTCTTTATAGCCATTGAAGGATTGGAGTCCTTCCCTGCGTCGGAGGACGGGCACCCTTTTGAGATAAAGATCGTTTTCAACCGGAAACTGTCACACGAAGTTAAACCGTCCGCTCAGAACATCCGCCTGCACTGCACGCCTATCGTGAACCTGTTCGACCGTCCTACGGAGGAGGTCATCGTCAACCAGCGCATGCCGGAATACTATGTCATGCCCGATGGGGACCGGCGCAAAAGCCGCGAGATCTATTCCATCAACAAGGTGAGGGGGGTGAGCGAAGACAACCTCGAACAGTATAAATACCTTCCCATAACCTCTTACGATATCCTGGATACCCAGGACCCCGAGTATGAATACAAGCGCTTTTTTTCTCTGGTCTCCCGCCCGCTCAGGGGAGACATGGGGGAGACCTACATCCGGCTGTTCGGCCCCAGCATGGAGGAGGAGTTCTTCCCCAAAGAGACGCTGAGCATCGAGGACGCCACTCAATCCAATGGATTACTGCCGGCCAAGTATCTGGAGGCCGAATCCATCAACCAGACCATCGATTTCCCGGAGGGTGTGGTCGTTTCCAACCTCACCACTCCCTCCGAAGTGCTGGAATGCCCTGACCGCAAGAATTATCTCTGGGCGCTTGTCTCTCACCTCTCCCTCAACTATGCTACTCTGGCGGATGCCGGGACCCTGAAGAGCCTGCTCAGCCTGTACCACTGGTCTCTGGACATCAACAACCCGGCCAAGAAGAAGATCCATGCCATTGCGCAGGTCCATCCTCCGGTGACCAAGTACATCATGCGCCAGCAGGGGCTGATCCGGGGGATCGAATTCAGGATCGACATCGACGAGACCCAGTTCGAAAACGGAGAGGGCGATATCTATCTGTTCGGCTCCCTTTTGAACCGTTTCCTCTCCCAGTACATCACGATCAATTCCTATGTTATCCTGATTATCGCCGAGCTGGGGACCAACAGAGAGTACTCATGGAAACCCAAATTGGGAAAGATCTTACCCGTCTGATCGAGGATCTCGAGAGACGCTCCCCGGAGTACAGCGTCTTCTACGCCATCCTCCTGGCCGAGAAGATCAGCAAAAAACTGTACCCCCAGCGGGATGACGCCAAGTTCGATCAGGAGGGGCTCAGGTTTAAGCCGTATGAGTACTTCATCTTCCCTCCCAAGGACATCCGGTCCTTTGAGTTCAGAGATGGTGTCATGACATTCGTGCTCAATTTTATGGGGCTCTACGGGATAAACTCTCCCTTTCCCCGCTGCTATTCCGAACAGGTGGCCCTGCAGCAGAGCGTCTATGGGCCGGGGAATGTCCCGCTGCAGAACTTCCTGGATATTTTCAACACCCGATTCTACTGGCTCTATTATCAAGCTTGGAAGAAATACCGGTACTACCTCCAGTTCGGTTTCGGGCTCGAGAACAAGGTCATGCAGCGGGTCTTCTCTTTCATCGGGCGCGGCGAGCGGAAGGAGGGTGCGAAACCAAAGCGCATCGACGACATCATGCTGTTCCGCCTCTCCGGGATACTGGGCAATCGGCTTCGCAATAAGAAGGGGCTCCGGATCCTCCTCAGGGAATTCTATCCGGGCATGGATTTTCACATCCGGGAGTTCGTACCTCACCGTGTCAAGCTGGCGGTGCGTCCCCAGATGGGCTCAGGCGCCGGCGACCAGACCTTCCGCCTGTCGGAGTTCAGCACGGTGGGGGAGAGCGTGACAGACCTTATGGGCCGGATCTGCATCGAGATCGGGCCTTTGGGATTTGAGGACTACCTGGATTTCACACCCGGAACGGAAAACGCCGGCCTGCTGCGGGAACTCATGGCCCTCTACCTCAACGATGGGTTGGAATACGATGTCCGCTTCATACTGAAGTCCGACAGCATCGGGCATGTTTCCTGGAGCGACCGGCGGCTTAAGCTCGGTGTCAGCTTCTGGATGGGCCGACCGAAAAGCGAGACCGTGGACGTCTATTACACGTACGAACGCTTCAGCGGGGCCGCCCACTGAAAAGAAATTTCATATAAAAATTCAATAGGGGGGAGAATAGCATGAAAAGCAAGGATTTGAGGTCACTTCTCGTAAAGCTCAACAACCACATCATCCGGAACATGGATACCGCGACCGGTATAGGCATCAAACGGGGTCACTACGAGATTACCATGGAACACCTGCTGAATGCCCTGATCGAGGACGGTCAGGGGGATGTGCCCTTGATCCTGCGTCAGTACAGCATCGATCCCGGACGGGTGCAGGAGATCTGTCTCAAGAATTTGGACGAGATGAAGACCGGGAATCCCGGGAAACCTAAGCTCTCGCTGCTGCTGACGGAACTCTTCGAACAGGCCTGGATCACCAGTTCGGTCCATCACAAGGAGACCAAGATCCGTTCCGGCGCCCTCTTCGAAGTCTTCATCGCATCGGAGCTGGTGATCAGCGCCGGTTTGATGGAGCTCCTGTCTCCCATAAACCAGGAGGAACTGAAAGCTGATTTCTATAAGATCGTGACCGGCTCCGTAGAGGATGACTCCGCTGCCATGGAGGCCCTGCCCGCGGAGGAAGCCAAGGAGATCCCCAAGGGTGGGACCGTACTGGATATCTACACCACGAATCTGACCGCTCAAGCCAAGGAGGGGAAGATCGATCCGATCCTGGGCAGGGATGTTGAGATCATCCAGATGATCGAGATCCTCAGCCGAAGGAAAAAATCCAATCCCATCCTGCTGGGTGAGCCGGGGGTAGGCAAAACCGCGGTGGTGGAAGGCTTCGCCAACAAGGTGGCCGCAGATCAGGTGCCTGATACCTTAAAGGGTGTCCAGGTCCATGCCCTGGATCTCGGAGCTTTGCAGGCAGGCACCAAGATGCGGGGCGAGTTCGAGAAGCGCCTCAAGGCCGTGATCAACGAGGTGACCAAGTCCTCCCACCAGATCATCCTCTTTATCGATGAGGCGCACACGCTCATCGGCGCAGGCGCGAGCGCCGGAGGGAGCGATGCCGCCAACCTGCTCAAACCGGCCCTGGCACGGGGAGAATTCCGGGCCGTAGCAGCCACCACCTACATGGAGTACAACAAATACTTCGCCAAAGACGCCGCTTTGGAACGCCGCTTCCAACCCATCCACATCGGCGAGCCGGAAGACGATCAGGCCATGCTCATGCTGCGGGGGATCAAGGAGAAATACGAGACTTACCACGGCATCCATATCTCGGACGGAGCCATCGAAGCGGCCGTAAAACTGTCCCGCAAATACATTGCCGGACGTCAGCTCCCGGACAAGGCCGTGGACCTGCTGGATACCTCCGCCACCCGGGTCAAGATGTCCCTGACCAGCGAGCCCCCTTCCCTGGAACGTACCATCAGCGAGCTCGAGTCTGTGAACCTGGAGATGGAAACCCTGCAGAAAGACCATGACCTGAAGATCGAGGA
>JAUXEH010000156.1 GCA_030620655.1 Candidatus Aminicenantota bacterium
ATAGATGGCGTTGAAGACCAGTGCGCAGTCCTCCGCGCTCCGGCAGATGGGTCCGATCTTATCCATGCTCCAGCTCAAAGCCATGGCCCCGTGCCGGCTCACACGTCCGAAGGTCGGCCGCAGCCCCGTGACCCCGCAGCGGGTCGCGGGAGACACTATGGATCCCAGGGTCTCTGTACCGATGGCGAATCCGACCAGGCCGGCGGCGGTGGCCGCGGCCGAACCGGCGGAGGAGCCGCTGGATCCCTGCTCCAGGTTCCAGGGATTGCGGGTCCTGCCGTCATACCACACGTCTCCCATGGCCAGTGCCCCCAGGGTGAGCTTGGCCACCAGGACGGCGCCTGCCTCCTCCAGCCGTTTCGCTACCGTGGCGTCCTCGTCGATGACCTGGTCCTGGTAGGGCATGGCGCCCCAGGTGGTCTTGAATCCCTTCGTGGCGAGCAGGTCCTTGGCTCCCCAAGGAATGCCGTGGAGGGGACCGCGGTAGCGGCCGGCGGCGACCTCCGCATCGGCCCGCCGGGCCTGTTCTAGGGCCAGGTCCTCGGTCAGGGTTATGATGCACTCGAGTTCCGGACCGTATTTCTTCAGCCTGTCGAGATAGAGCTGTGTCAGCTGAAGCGAGGTGAGCTTACGCCCGTGGATGAGCTGAGCCAGGGCCGTGACCGGATAGAAGGCCAGCTCGTTGGGGTCCTCCGGCACGACAAGGTCCGGATCCTTGGGGATCTCGATGCGCTGACGTACGAAGGACCCCGCCTCCTCGGGGGCGAGGGGGGCGAAGAGTAGGGCCGGCGGTATGCTGTTGGGGATCTCGACCTTGCGCAGCTCCTGGTAGCTGGAGAGGTTGCGCTTGAGGCCCCTCAGCATCATCCTGCGCTCTTCCCCGGTAAAGCTGAGGCCGGAAATCCGTTCCGCGGCCGCGATGTCCCAGGTCGTAAGGCCCTTTTTCCATTTGAAATAAACGTATCCCAGGCCCGCACCCAGCAGTACGACAAGGACGAGCAGAATGACACATAGTTTTTTCATGGCGTTGTACCTCCCTTGATCTCTCCGGTCCTGCTATTTTTTCTGTTTATGCCTCTGAACCACCCGGTAGAAGAGAAAGCCCACCGCGCAGGAGCCGGCCAGCCACAGGAGCTTGAACTGCTGGCTCTCGAACCGGGCCAAGGCGTTCAGGACAAAGCCTGCGAGTATCAGGAATACGGTCACACTCAGGGAGGCGAGCAGAGGGAGCATCAGCAGGGACGCACAGCCCTCCTGCTCCTCGGTTTTTTCCGGTCCGCCCTGTAGCTCGGGATCCGGGACCTGTCCCGGTTCCCAGTACTCGGACCCACACAGCGGGCATCGGGACACACCGGTAGGGATGCGGGAGCTGCAGTGTGGGCAGGTGTTCACGCTTCTTAGGGTTTTTCCAGGATTCCGTCGCCTCTGGCGTCTGTGCGCTTAAGCCGCAGCGCGAAGATCAATCCGCAGACACCCAGGCCGGCAAACATCAGCAGGCTGGCGGTGTAGGTCTGGGTCCGGTCACGCAGGAGGCCGTTGAGCAGCGGGAAGAGCGCCAGCCCGATGTTCTGGATGGCGGTCATCAGGCCGAATGCCGTCCCCACCCGTTCCTTGCTCACGATCAGCGGGATCGATGGCCACATGGCGGCCGGGACCAGCACGAAGGCGGCTCCCAGGGCGATCATGGGGAATACGGGATTGATGTGGGTCAGTCCCATCAGGGCATGGCTGGGGATCATGATCAGCGAACCCAGGATCATCAGGCTGGCCCGTCGTCCGACCTTGTCGACCATACGGCCGGCGAACGGGGCGAAGATCATGGAGGCGAAGATGATGATTCCGGTGACCCCGCCGGCTGTGCTGAACATGTGCAGGAAGTTGTTGAAAATCTGGTGCAGGAATCCGCCGCTGGACTCGGCATACCTGGCGATGCCCCACTTGCCCACGAAAAAGTCGGTGGACAGCGCGGTGAAGGGGAAGATCGCGGAATAGAAGGTCATGCACAGCAGGGTGACGAGCCAGAACGTGGGCTTGAACTTGCGAATGACCTTGAAGACGATCTTCTCTTCCGTCTCGCTGTCCTTGAGCCGGAGCAGGCGCTCTCCCCGGCGGTCCATGAATATGTACACGATGTTGGCCAGTATCGAGATCACACAGCAGAGCACGGCCGCGAACAGGGCGTAGCGGAAGCTTCCGAACTGGCTGGAGATCAGCTCGCCGGTGTTGAAGGCGAAGAGTGTGCCGAGCCGGCTGACGGTGAGGGCGATGCCGAACGACAGCGCCAGTTCCTTGCCCTTGAACCATCGAGCCAGGATGGCACTCTGGGCGACGATGAGGGGCTCGGAGCCGGCCCCGAAGATGAAACGCCCCAGGTACACGACCGGGATCGACCGGGCCTGCCAGACCACGACCGCCCCGACGAGCACCAGCAGGGAGAACGCGAGGCTGGCCTTGCGTGTTCCCAGGCGGTCGATGAGGAAGCCGCCTATCAGGACGAACAGGATGGCGGCCACGTGATACATGGTGTAGAATGTGCCGAGGGTCCCCCGACCCGCCCCCAGTTCCTCTACCAGGGTGGGTGCGATGGCGCCTATGATGTCGTAGGCGAAGTAGCTGCCGAAGCTCAGGGCGGAGACGAATATCAGAATGGTGAAACGGAATAGGGCTCGCTGGGGGTGAAACAGGCTCTTGGACTCATGGGGGATTTCAGGATTGATTTGATCCATATCCGGGCTTATATCACAGGGTCAGGGGCCTGTCAAACGCGGCCCTGAGGGCTTGTCTTAGGCGGCGTGAAGGGCTATAATGCCAGCCATCGAACGAAGGAGGACGGCAGGTATGATCCGAAGCGTCATATCCGACCTGGGGAAGGTTTTGATCTTTTTCGACAATTCCATCTTCTACCACAAGATCGCGGAACACACTCCCTTTGACACCCAGGAGATCGCCGCCCGGGTCAATGTCCACTCCGACATCGGGCAGGCCTTCGACACCGGCAGGATCACGCCGCGGGGGTTCTATGAGAAGGCGCTCGAGGTTCTGCAGACCGTGCTGAGCTATGAGGATTTCTTCGCCTTGTACAACGACGTTTTTTCCCTCAACCCTCCGGTCGTGTACACATTGAATCGACTCAAGCCCACGTATCGGATGGTCATGCTCTCCAACACCGATGTCATGCGCTTCGGGTTCATAAAGGACCGGTTCCCGGAGGTCCTGCTGTTCGATGAATATGTGCTGTCTTACGAGGTGGGATACGTAAAGCCCGATCCCCGCATCTATGAGATCGCTGTTGATAAGGCGGAGGCTTCCCCTAACGAGTGCCTTTTCATCGACGACAGGCGCGAGAATATCGAGGCGGCCCGGCAGCTGGGGATCCAGACCATACACTGCCGGGAAGACTCGGACCTGGAGGCTTCGCTGCGCACCCTGGGGCTGGTCCTGCGCTGATCCGTTCGGGCCGGCCTCCGTATGCCCAGGATGTGGATGCTTTTAACTTCAGACACGGCCCTGCCCCTAATAATCATGTTGATGTCGATTCCAGCAAATTAATGGATGTCATTTATTCGTTCTGGCAGCGCAACACAGCCCGCCCTTCCAATTGTGAATTGAAAATAACGGACTTGGAAAGGAAGCATAATGAAAACCAACACCATGAAGCGCTCGCTAACGTTTGCGGCCTGGAAAATCTATCCAATAGCTGAGAATTAGATTCCGGTGACGGCCCCGGCATGATGCGAAAAATCGTCGAAACAGTTAGAATTTGGACCCACGGGAAGGGCATAGAAATATATTTTTATGAATCCGGAAAAAACGCTTGACATCTTTTGTCGGCAATAATAAAGTGTGGAACGCGAGTACAACATTTTGTACCGTTCCGAGCGTACCTATACAACATATTGGTGAGGTTCTCCACGGAGCCTGATTTGCTGCTCTGCGGATGGCGTAGTATTTTTGAAGAAAGGAGCTATTGAATGTCGGGAACTCTTGCACGAATCAAGAAGCGGGACGGAGAGGTCACCGATTTTGTCCAGGACAAGATCACGAATGCCATCTACAATGCCATGGAGTCCAAGGATATCCAGGATCGGCGGGCGGCCCAGAGTGTGTCGGACATCACCAAATTCGTCCTGGAGGAGAAATTCGGAGGCTACACCATCCCCTCGGTCGAGCAGATCCAGGACATCGTGGAAATGGTCCTCATGAAGCAGGGCTATCACGATGTCGCCAAGGCCTACATCCTGTACCGGGAACGGCATAAAGGCATCCGTGAGGCCAAGAAGATCGGCATCAACCTGGAAAGGCTGATCAAGGATTACATCAACGATGTGGACTGGCGCATACGTGAGAACAGCAACGAAGGCGTCCAGAGCTTCTCGGGCCTCAATGCCAGGATCGCCGGTCAGGTCCTGGCGAATTACGCCATGAACCATATCTACAGCGAGGATGTGAAGAACGCCCACCAGGAGGGCGACCTCCACATACACGACCTGTCTTATCCCATAGTTGGCTACTGCGCGGGCTGGTCGCTGGGAAACCTGCTGCGTATGGGTTTCGGCCATGTTCCCAACCAGACCCATTCCTTTCCCGCCAAGCATCTGGAGACGGCAACCCTTCACATGGTCAACTTCATCGGGACCATGCAGGCCGAGTTCGCCGGCGCCCAGGCCTTTTCCAGCGTGGATACACTGCTGGCCCCTTTCGTGAGGTCGGACGGCCTGGATTATAAATCCGTCAAACAAGATATTCAGAAGCTGATCTTCGGGCTGAACGTGCCCTCACGCTGGGGATGGCAGACACCCTTTTCCAACCTGACCTTCGACTGGACCGTGCCCGATGACATGAAAGACAAGCCCGTCGTTATCGGCGGCGAAGAGCAGGAGTCCACCTACGGCGAATACCAGGCGGAGATGGACATGATCAACCGCGCCTTCCTGGAGTTGATGTGCGCGGGCGATCAGAAGGGCCGGGTCTTCACCTTCCCGATCCCCACCTACAACCTGACCAAGGATTTTGACTGGGATTCGCCCAACGCCAGCCTCCTGTTCGATGTGACTGCCAAGTACGGGATCCCTTATTTTCAGAATTACATCGGGACCAACATGGACCCGGGTGACATCCGGGCCATGTGCTGCCGCCTGAATATCGACCAGAGGGAACTCATGCAGCGCCCGGGCAGCATCTGGGGCCCGGGCGATTCCACGGGCTCCATCGGTGTTGTGACCCTCAACCTCAACCGCATCGGGTACACGGCCCAGACCCGGGACGAATTCTTCAACCAGCTGAAACACATCATGACCCTGGCCAAGGAGTCCCTCGAGACCAAGCGCGAGATCGTGAACAACATGCTGGAACGCGGCCTTATGCCTTACACGACCGTGTACCTGGGGCATTTCGACAACCACTTCTCCACCATCGGGCTGGTCGGGATGCACGAGTGCTGCCTGAACTTCTTGAACAAGGGGCTTGGCACGCCGGAGGGCAAGGAATTCGCCATCGATGTGCTCAATTTCATGCGCTCCACCATGCGGGAGTTCCAGGAGGAGACGGGTTGCCTCTACAACCTGGAGGCCTCCCCCGCGGAGTCCACCTCCTACCGGCTCGCCCGGTTGGACAAGCAGCGATATCCCCATATCATCGCGGCGGGGACAGAGCAGTTTCCCTACTACACCAACTCCTCCCAGCTCAACGTGGATGCCACCCGCGACATCTTCGAGGCCCTCCAGCACCAGATGGACCTCCAGTCCCTTTACACCGGGGGGACCATCTTCCACTCCTTCCTGCCCGAATCCATCGACAGCGTCGCCTGCAAGAAGTTGGTCCAGAAGATCGCCGAGACCCGCCTGCCCTACTTCAGCATAACGCCCACCTTCAGCGTATGCCGCAACCACGGCTACCTGAAAGGTGAGGTGGCGGAGTGCCCGGACTGCCATGATCAGACCGAGGTGTACTCCCGGATCGTGGGTTATCTTCGTCCGGTGTCCACCTGGAACGACGGCAAGAAGCAGGAGTTCGTGGAGCGGACGCCCTACTCGGTCACGACCAAGGAAGAAGACCATGAAGTACCTGCTGTTCACGTATCCGAACTGCCCAAAGTGTGACGGGCTGAAGTCCTTTCTCGGGGCCACCGAACTGGGAGGGGACGAGTACAACCTCACCCGCAAAGAGGGCAAGCTCAAGATAAGAGACTATCTGAATGTTATCAAGCGGGATGAAAAGGGCGGCATCATCCTGCCCACTCTGGTCATCGAAGAGGAGAACGAGGTCCTCACGGTCGTCAACGATCAGGAGGGATTGACGGATTGGTTGAGATCAAGGGATTAGAGAAGCTTGCCCCCAAGGACTTCCCCGGCCACATCTCGGCCACCGTGTTCACGGGGGGCTGCAACTTCCGCTGCCCATATTGCCACAACGCCGACCTGGTCCTGAAGCCGGGATCGCTTGCCACTATACCCCCGGAGGCGTTTTTCGAGTTCCTGGATATACGCCGGGGATGGCTGGAAGCGGTCTGCGTCACGGGAGGGGAACCGCTGATGCATGAGGATCTGGGCGAGCTCCTGCGTGCCGTCAAGGAAAGAGAACTCCTGGTCAAGATCGACACCAACGGGTCCTTCCCGCAGCGCCTGCGGGAGCTGATCTCAGCCGGGCTGGTGGATTTTATAGCCATGGATGTGAAGGCCCCGATCGATAGATACACCG
>JAUXEH010000287.1 GCA_030620655.1 Candidatus Aminicenantota bacterium
CAGAGGCCAGTGTTAATACCGCTGTCAATCCTTTTTTCAATTTTCCCTCCTTATATATTGAATTATTAGACCTGAATAATACATAAAAACATCATATTTGTCAATTCCTATAGGACTTGTATTATAAAGAGATCAGCCGGAAACACCAGGCACAGCGGCAGGGTGGAACCTGGACCACGGCCTGCGGCACAGGCGGACCTTCGCGGCCGTTCCGGGCCGTATGGAATAGAGCATCGCCTTACCGCCAGTGTCATCCCACACGCATATTTTCCAGTATCCAGTTATCGACTCCTTTGAGGCCTGCTCCCATGGTAACGCACATATCCCTAAATTGGAAATTGAACTCTTGACTCAATCTCCTTACAATACTCCCGGAGGGACTTCTATGAAAAAGCATCTCTTTCCCATTGTTACGATCTTGACGCTTATCATGGCCGCGGGATGCGGTCGGGAACACGCCTTCTCCGGGGAGGCAGACTCTTTCTTTTCTCCTTCAGATTGGCTCCAGGGCTATGCCGCGACCGTCAGCGGCGGAACCATAGATTATCATTCTCCGCATCCGGATGTCACATCGGCCCTGCTGGTCAGGTCGCTGGACACTCGTGATTTCATAGAGTGGGAATCCGCGCCCGTGCCCGGGGACTTCTCCGGGGAAGCCGCCACCTTTGTCTGGATCTTCGGCATGGATGTGGACGCCGCCACTCACACCTACGACCTGTCCGTAAATGGCGAGAAATGGTTCCGCTCTGCCAATCCCAGGGTAAACACGACCCGGGAGTGGACCGTGGACGGCGCGAACGGCGCCCGGCTTCACTTCCGCGTCACCATGATCGACCGACATGGAGACATGTTCGGCTATATCGCCCTACGCGTGCCGGTATCGAAAATCAGGCGCGGGCAACCGCTCCGCCTTCGGGTCACCGGCGAGAGCGCGGGCAGCCGGGTCTGGTACATGACCTTTCAGAGCGGTGTGCGGGCCGGAGCCGCAGTGGTGCCGCAGCCTGCGATCGTGCGGCAGGGCGGGGAACTGGTACAGCCGGTCCATGTCCAAATCGTCCACCTGGGCGAGCCGGAAACCATCCGCCTTGAAGTCGAGGGGACGCAACCGGAAGAAACTCAGGTCGCTTTTGGTTTCAACCGCTTCATCCTGCACCTGCCGCAGGCGGAAAACGAGATTCGGCAAATCCTTCATGTCCATCGCCCGGGCGGCGACGCGACCTCCCTGGAATTCACTCGCCTTCCCGTGCGTCCCTGGATGCTATATCTGGTACATCACACGCACACCGACATCGGATACACACGGCCTCAAACCGAGATCCTGCCGGAACACCTGAGATTCATAGACTATGCCTTGGATTACTGCGACCTTACCGACTCGTTCCCAGACGATGCACGTTTTCGCTGGACTTGTGAGGCCTCCTGGGCCGTGGATGAATACCTCAAGGTCAGGCCTGCGTCACAGGTCCGGCGCCTCAAACAGAGGATCGATCAGGGACGGATCGAGGTCACGGCCATGCCCCTCAACCTCTCCGAGATAGCAGACGAGAACATCCTGGCGCGCTCTCTGAGCCCCCTGCTCCGCTTCAGGCAGCACGGATTCCCGGTGACGACAGCCATGCAGAACGATGTTAACGGCATCGCCTGGTGCCTGGCCGATTTTTTCCCTGCCGCAGGTGTCCGTTACCTGACCATGGGGCAGCACGGCCACCGCGCCCGCATCCCTTTCGACAAACCCACGGCCTTCTGGTGGGAATCGCCCTCGGGCCGGCGCCTGCTGGCCTTCCGCGCCGACCACTACAACACAGGAAATTTCTGGGGCATCCACACCGGCCGCTTCGACAGCACGGAGAAGGCCCTGCTCCGATACCTGAACGACCTCGAGGAAAAAGCCTACCCTTTCGACCGCCTGGCCGTCCAGTATGCCGGCTATTTCACGGACAATTCACCTCCTGCCACAGTCGGCTGTGAATTCATCCGGGAATGGAACCAGAATTATGTCTGGCCCCGGCTCCGCAGCGCCACGGCCCGGGAATTCCTGTCTTTCCTGGAGGAACGGCACGGAGACGAGCTTCCCGTGTATCGTGTCGCCTGGCCGGACTGGTGGTCGGATGGATTCGGCTCTTCGGCACGGGAAACCGCGGCCGCGCGCATGACCCAGGCCCGGTTTAACGCCAACCAGGGTCTCCTGGCCATGGCACGGCTCCTCGGCGCACCGCTGTCGCCTGACCTGTTCCGCAGGATGGAAAAGATCGAATCGGCGCTGCTCTTCTGGGACGAACACACCATGGGCGCGGCCGAGAGCATCAGCGATCCACTGGCCGAGAACAGCATGGTGCAGTGGGCGGAAAAATCGTCGTATGTCTGGGAGGCGGTGAAGGAGAACCGGCTTCTTCAGGAAGCGGCCATGGGCCTGATCCAGGCCTTCGTCCCCCTCCAGGATACGGCAACTCTGGCTGTGTTCAACTCTCAGGGCCATACCCGGTCCGGGCTGGTGGAGGTGTATATCGATCATGAGATCATCCCTCCGGGTCGTGACTTCCGCCTCAAGGATGCGTCCTCCGGCAAGGAGGTGCCTGCCCAGAGATCGCGCAGCCGGGCCGACGGGACCTACTGGTTCGTCAGGGCGGAGGATGTCCCGGCCATGGGATTCCGCACCTATCGCATCGAGACCTTCCAGACCACGCGGCCGTCCGAACGCGCCCTGAAAATCCCCGCCTTAACGGGAAAGGAGTCAGAAAAGGGCATTACCCTGGAGAACGCTTTCTACCGCTTGGTCGTCGACCCGGATAAGGGAGGGATCCGGAGCCTGGTGGACAAGGAGTGGGGCCAGGAACTGGTCGATGGATCCGGCCCCTGGCTGTTGGGCCAGTTCATCTTGGAGCGCATCTCCAACCGGGGCCAGCTGGAACGCTTCCGCCTCGTCGACCAGGAGCGCAGCAGCCTCTACGATGTATCCGTTAAAGCCGGTGTGGACGGGCCCCTCTGGCAGAGCCTGTCCTGGAGCGGCAGCACCGACACGGCCGTCCCAGGGACCCGCCTCCAGTGCGAGGTCCGGTTGTTCCGTCAGGAAAAGCGCCTGGAGCTGCATTATTCCCTGGTCAAGAAAGACATCACGGATCCTGAGGCCCTCTACGTCGCCTTTCCCTTCCGCGTGGAAGGCGGCCGTATCCACTACGAAATCCAGGGTGGCGTGGTTATCCCCGGTGAGGATCAACTGGAAGGGACCGCCACCGACTGGAATGCGCTTCAGAATTTCTGCGCGGTCAGGGATCGCGAAGGGAATCAAGTGGTATTGAGCAGCCCCGAGGTCCCGCTGGTTCATTTCGGAGGCCTCAACCTGGGCAAATTCCTGTACGTGGCTCAAGTCGAGAAACCGCACGTGTATTCCTGGGTCATGAACAACTACTGGGTGACGAACTTCCGGGCCAGCCAGAGAGGCGAATTCTGCTGGAGCTACGCCCTCACCTCAGGAAAGGATGGGACACCGGCCAGCACGGCGGCCCGTTTCGGGTGGGATTCATGCATCCCGCTGCTGACACGCGTGTTCCCTCCCTCGCGTTCCGGCCAGAGGCAGGAACCCCTGTCCCTGCTGGAGATAAGCTCGCCCAACATCCTGCTGGTCGCGGCCAGGCCCCTCCCCGGAGGTGAGGTGATCCTGCATCTGCGGGAGCTGGAAGGAAAGGAATCCGAGTTCGAGGTGCTTTCATCCCCTTCCGGAGGAAAGGGTTATGTTCTATGTGAAACCAATGTCTTGGGTGAGCCGGTCGGCCGGCCGACGGCCCATCCAAGACTGGGTGCGTTCGAGGCGAAGTTTTTCCGCCTGGTCTCCGTACGCTAGCCTGGACGATACCCTTTATCTGCGGGAATAGGCGGCCGCGGCCTTCAGCTCGGCCTCGTATTCCTTGATAATCTTACTTTGTTTCACAGCACTGCTGATTAGAAGTGCGGTGACACCAAAGGAAAGAAGCCCGCCTATGATTAATCCATATTGACCAAGAGACTTGGTCTCCGTATGACCGCTCTTTTCCCCTTCCTGGCTCGCCGTAGTTCCGCTCTCATAATTGGCAAACTCATAAATGAGCCACCCTCCGAGAGCGGTAAATCCCACGGCCCCTATCCAGGACCACATCCGTTTGGATTTGAGCTTTTTGATATCCACCTCGTCATCGGTCCCCTGGGCGGCGTCGCCGAAGAGAACGGGGTCGGCGATCTTGAGTTCGGGCGAATATGCGGTCTTCAAGGAAAAGGGCCGAATATCGCTTTCGGTTGCGTCTTCCTTGTCCAGGCTAAAGTCCTTCAGCA
>JAUXEH010000183.1 GCA_030620655.1 Candidatus Aminicenantota bacterium
ACCATCATCATGGTGGACTGCCAGCCCCACACAGGCAACAGCTCGCTCCCCCCGGATATGATCCCCGATATCGTGATCGACCATCATCCTCTACGAGAGTCGACACGGGTGAAACAATGGGCGCACATCGACGAAGAGATGGGCGCTACCAGCACCATCATCGCCTCCACGCTGAACCAGCACGGGCTGGTCCCCCCGAAGAATCTGGCAACCGCACTGTTCTATGCCATACGCAGCGAAACCAAGGACCTGGGTTGGGAGGGAACGCAGAAGGATTACGAAAGCTACCTCTCGCTGCTTCCCCTTGTCGATTTCCCGGCCCTGTACAAGATCGAACACCCAAAGCTGTCTCCCGAATACTACGCGGTCCTCAAAGAGGCCATAAACCGCAGCCGGATCTACCGCTATCTCGTGGTCTGTCCCCTGCATGAAGTGCCCTACCCGGAACTGCCGGCGGAGATCGCGGATTTCCTGATCTTCAGGAAGGGCGTGGACATGGCCCTGGTGATGGGCATGCATGACCGCGACCTCTACCTCAGCATGAGATCATTTCATCGAAGGCTCGACTCGGCCGCTGTCATGCAGGACATCCTTGCCGGGCTGGGTACCGGAGGCGGGCACGAGATCATGGCGGGGGGAAAAGTCACCGGAGTGTCTTTGGATGAAGCCCGCGAGCTGGGAAAGACCATCGTGCAGAGGCTCTTGAAGCGCATGTCTTTGTCCCGGATCCGACCCAGAAAGCTTTACGCCCCGGATTGATGGGGGGAGGACTCTGCATTTGACAGCGGGTCGCTTCGGCTGCGGGGGATGCGACCGCTCAGCTGAAATCCTCAAGAGCCGAGGCCTCGTCATCGAATACCTCGATGATGTTCCCCAGGCTGGTGTACTCCAGGATAAGCATGATCTTGTCGGGCACACTGGCGATCCGCAGCTTCCCGCCGGCATTTTTGACCGAGACATAGCTGCTCACCAGCTCACCGATGCCGGAGCTGTCGATGAAATCCAGGCCGGCAAAATTGAGAAGCAGCTTCCTCTTCCCCTTCTCCATTTCGCGCCTGACATGATCCCGCAGCACGGGCTCAGGGTGCTCGCTCAGCCGGATCTCGCCTTTGAGATCCAGTATGGCGACGTCGTCCTTTTCACGAACTGTAATCTCCATGGTTCCGCCTCGATAATCAATCCGATTTCATGAATGTGTTCGGGAATATTATTGATGATTTGGCTCGTCTTGGCAAGCCTTTTGCGAAGGAGCCTATTCAGTCTGGATAATTCACGAGGCGAGATTGCCATATATGGTAGGCGCGGCGGGTGAAGCTGTAGTTTACTACTGCGAACCCACGGCAACGAAGTAGATGCCGTGAGATCAGCCCGCCCGGAGGGTAAAAGATGCCGACATCAAATATATTTAGTTTGTGGAATTCATGTGTCGGCAGCTTTTATGAATTATTCAGGAGGTCAGGGTAAAGGATGCGCAGGCCGGCTCGGGCGGGGTGCCGGTGATGTCATCCGTGTAATTCTTGATGCAGATCTGGCCCTGCTGCCCGTTGGCGAGGCTGGAACCATCCACCTTGAAGGTGATCACCACGATGGAGCCGTCGCTGTTCTTCGCCAACGCGGTTCCCGAGCCCTTGAAGCCTCCGATCTTGAGGTTTCCGGCGCTGACCTCATTACCGTCCACGGCGGCCCAGTTTCCTGTCAGGCTGCCCTTGGAAACCCCTGTGAACTCGAGCATCTTGGGCGGGAATGTCAGGTCCATCCCGAAGACACCGACCTCCTGCTGGTTATCCTTGATGGACACGGTCACGGTAACCACCGTGTCCTTGTCTCCCGAGGTCGGGCTGCAGGCGATCGTGATCGCGGGCTGTGGGGCGGGAGCGGCCGGAGCATCGGGCGTGGCCGGGCTCTTGCCGCAGGCGGTCCAGGATGCCAGCAAAGCCAAAGCGGCGGCAATGTGTACGCATCTCTCGAATCGTTTCAAGGGCCTTTCTCAGGTCATCTATTGTACCCGGTTCGTCTTCCGAAAGATAGTTCCGGGCCGCACACTATTGAGTCGGTTCAAGCCAAGAGAGATTGCACTCCGACAGCGCTGGCCTTTTACCTGAGACTTTCCTATAATCAATCTCGACAGGGTCAAGATGACTTGCCTGAATTATTCATAAAGAATGCCGATGATTATTATGAGTTTTATGAAGGAAAAATCGGCATTCTTTATGAATAATTCAGGCTAAAGGGAGGGGATAGAGTCATGAAAGCATTGATCGTAATACTCATTCTGGCGGCCGCGGGATATTTGGCCTACACCTACCTCTATGTACCTTTGACGGACGAAGAGAAGCTGGTCCACAACCTGGAAAAGCGGTTCGATGAGGCCTCGCGCAGCCTTCTGGGGGCTGAGAGGGCGGCCGGGGCCACCGGCCTGGACACGACCGATGATGCGGAACTCGCCATCCGCCGCGTCAGACGCATAGAGAACGAACTCAAAAACCTGAAGCCCACGCTCAAAGATGAGAGCAGCAAACAAAAGGCCGATGAACTCCTGGCCAAGATCCAGAACTTTAAACAGAAAGTGGGCCTTTTATAGGCTTAGCACTCAATCAGACCCCAGGTATCCTGAAGTCCGGCAATTCGCCGGGAGAGGAAAAAATGTCGATTATAATAGAATATTACAATGGGAGAACAAAGCAATTTGTGTGCTCACCAATGAATCTCATGTAATCCATTGATATTACATGCATTACGTGAAATGTCGACATTTTTTATGAATTATTCAGGTGCCTGGATAATTCACGAGGCGAGATTGCGGCAGATGTAAGGCATGGAGGGCGAAGCTGTGGTTTACCACCGCGAGACCCTACATAACGCAGCAGATGCCGTGAGATCGGCTCGCCCGTAGGGTAAGAATTGCCGATTAAAGATAAATATATCCCTTAGTTCGACAGTTCAGATCGGCAATTCTTATGAATGATTCAGGCTAAGCGGCTTCTATGGGGGTGTTGGGAATATCCCGCCTCTTTATCACGACCAGGGTGATATCATCACTCTGCGGGGAACTGCCGGTGAACTCGGATATCGCCGCCAGGATCGCGTACTGGATCTCCCTGGCCGTGCCGGTCCTGTTTGCCTTGATCACATCGACCAGCCTGTCTTCACCGAAAAGGTGGTCGGCCACTGTTTCCAGGGTGGAGTCTACGGCCTCCGTGATCCCGTCGGTAAACAGGACCAGGACATCCCCCGGTTCCAGGGTCACTGTCTGCTGCTGGTATTCCTGATCGGCCATGAAACCCAGCAGTAGGCCTCCTGTCCCGAGCCGTTCGATGCGACCGCCCTTCCTCAGGAGCATCGGCGGGTTGTGGCCCGCATTAGTGGAAGTGAAGGCGGATACGGACCGGTCCAGGATGCCGTAGAAAAAGGTCGCGAACATGTTGGCATCTGTCGAGTCAACCAGAAGGTCATTGATGCGGGCCGTGACCTCGCCCACCTCGCCCGGTCTGATCACCTGGGCGTGCAGGCTGGCCTGCAGGTTGGCCATGAGCAGAGCGGCGGGGATCCCTTTCCCCGAGACGTCAGCGATGGCGATGCCGAGGTGTCCTTCCCCCATGTCCAGAAAATCGAAGTAGTCGCCGCCCACCTGCTGGCTGGGCAGGCTGGTCCCCGCGATCTCGAATCCCGGCACCTCGGGCATGATATGGGGCAGGAGCCGCTCCTGGATCTTGCGGGCGGTCTCGAGCTCGCTTTCGAGCCGCTCGCGGGCTATGGCCTCCTCGCGTCCCTTTTTTACGGCTTCCGCCATCTCATTGAAGGAGGCAGCCAGGTCGCCCAGCTCATCCTCGTTGGGAAGTTCGATGCGGGCGTCCAGGTCCCCTTCGGCGATGCGCCGGGTGCCGCGGTGCAGGACCCGGACCGCGGAGGTGATCCCGGACGTGATCCTCACACCGAAAAAGAGGGCGAGCATCTCGAGGAGCAAAAGCATGACGGCCAGCACCAGCAGCATGATCAGGACTGCCTGGCTCAGGGGATTCCGGCTGCCGGCCAACTCCCCGGCGATGCCTGAGAGGCTGCCCTCGAGCAGGATCAGCACGGTCTCCCAGACGAACTGGCCGGAGTCATAGGTCATAAGCGAGATGCTGGACACGCCGAAATAGAGACTGCGGTTCCAGAAGGAGGGAGCAGGCTCGGACCCAAGCCCGGCCTCAGGCTGCGGCTGGAGCCTCCCGTAGATGCCCGCGGGCCGATCCTTGCTGCTCACAGAGAGCACACTGATCTCCTCTCTCTCGCCGAGCCCGAACCTCAGCGTATCGGCAAAGGAGATCTTGAGGTCGCTGTGCAGGACGCGGGCCAGTCGGTCCATCACGTTTGTGTCGATCCGCCCCGCCCACAGGGTAAGGCCTGCGGTGTCGGACCTATGCAGCCCTAGGAGCCACAGCTCCTCATGGATGCGGAAATAGGCACCCGTGAGGGCGGGGTCCCAATCCGCGAATCCGAAGTCGGAGGCCTTGACGGCCTCGATGAAAGGCGGAATCTCGGGCGGTATCTTTCCCTGCCGACTCGTGAATCCCTGCCCCTCGCTGAAGACAAAAGAGTCGGAGGACAGGCCGTGCACGAAGTTCGGGTCCCGGACCGCCTGTTCGGCCCAGTCGATGAGGATGTTCGTGGCCCGGATGGCCCGGCTCTCCCCCAGGGTTCCATACAGCGTCAGGAGCCCCATCACCGTGACCAGGAACATGGGCACCAGGACCAGGAGGAAGGCGCTGACCGCCAGCTTGGGGCGCAGGCGCATGAAGTGCAGGCGGATGCGGAAGAAGAGGTGGAACATGCTCAGGAACCAGAAGGTCTGCAGCGCGCTTATGCCGTAGAAAAAGAGGTTTTTCCCCAGCGCCGCCAGGGTGTTCGCAGGCAGTTCCGTGGTTTCGATCGCCTGATCGGAGAGCTGGATCCGGACCTCTTCCTGGCGTGATGTCAGCATCCCGAAGACAATCAGGCCGAACATCAGGAGGGCGATCAGAAACAGCGCCGCCCGCCGCCTGGGCGTCAGGTGGGAATAGGGCTTGTACTTACGGAACAGCAGGAATATCCCCGCAAAAGAAGCGGAAGCCACCCAGATACCCGCGGTGGTCGGCAAGGCCAGCAGCAGTGCGAGGCCCCCCAGCAGCCAGATCAGCCAGAAGATCCTGAAGCGGGCGTCGAGCAGCAGCATGCGGACGACCGCGGCCCATGTGATCAGGGCCAACACCCCAGCTGATAAAGCCAGGAGGGGCGCGTCGAAGCTGAAGAACTGATTGAAGGCCCACAGGGCGAGACTTCCCCCGGCGGCGATCAGGACCAGCCGCCAAACGCGCGTATTGAGGGAGGGGGAGGACCTGCGCATGACCCTATCCAAGATTGCCATTTCTTTGTCTATTCTACCACGCGTTCAGCAAACACAAAAGCCCCAAACCAGACATGTAGGCATTTCCAAAGCCGTATTGATTAGTAGCCTGGATTATGCGCGCAAGATGCGGGCCGGCAGCCCGAACAGGGCCTTGATTAAATCGAACAGCGCGTTGACCGTTACCCCGATCAGGCGGAAGGGCAGCATGAGCAGCCAGATGAGGGGATAAAGGAACAGCAGCAAAAGCGCCAAGGGCCAGCACAGCACCAGAAGGATAAACCAGAGAATGATTTTCACTTGTGAATCGCCTCCACTACTATCTACGGACGAAACGGGCGTTTTGTTCAAGCATGCTCGAAAGCATTTCCATAAACCTTTCGAAATGCTCGCAGGATGAGCAAAAAACTTGTTTTTATGCCTCAGACTGTGATTACAATAGGCCATCGCGACGTAAACTGAATTATTCACGGGCCAAGTTCGCCCATTTGCGAGGTGTTGGTAGGTGAAGCCGTAGTATACTACTGCAAGCCTGCCACATCGAAGCGCCGAGCCAACCTACCCCCTCTTAGCTTGGCTCGCCCGGAGGGTAAAAGATGCCGACAATAGAAATAAAGGCTTTATGGATTGAAAGTGTCGGCAGCTTTTATGAATAATTCAGGCAAAGAGAGGATTCGATGAGCACAACCTACGGCTGCGGTGAAGACAGAGTCGGCGACTACACCTGCTTCCGGATTCAGGACGCGATCGA
>JAUXEH010000407.1 GCA_030620655.1 Candidatus Aminicenantota bacterium
TCCTGCTCGCTCACCATGGCAAAGAACTCCTCGAAGCGGAACCGATCGTTCGGCAGTATTCGGCCTATGCCGAGCAGCTCCGTCCCTTTATCCGGGATGTGTCGTTATTCCTGGATGATGCCCTTAAGCAGGGGAGGCCGGTCCTGTTCGAGGGCGCCCAGGGTGCCCTCCTGGATGTGGACCACGGCACCTATCCGTTCGTCACCTCCTCCAACTCCACGGCCGGTGGCGTATGCACCGGTTTGGGGATCGGCCCGGACAAGCTCGATGCCGTCCTGGGTGTTTGCAAGGCGTACACGACCCGGGTCGGGGAGGGTCCCTTCCCGACCGAGGCCTTTGACGAGTGGGGAGAGTACCTGAGGGACCACGGCCAGGAATACGGGGCCACCACCGGGAGGCCGCGGCGGTGCGGCTGGCTGGATACCGTGCAGCTGGCCTACGCCTGCCGCTTGAACGGGGTCAAGCGGATCATCCTTACCAAACCTGACGTCCTGGATGGCCTCGAGGAGATCAAGGTGTGCGTGGAATACGCCTACCGGGGAGAGGCCCTACCCGGTTTCCCTTTGGAAGGTTGGGTCCTGGAAAAGGTGGAGCCGCGCTACCGGACCATCAGGGGATGGGGAACCGGCGTCGCGGGCAAAAGGACCTGGGGCGAGCTCCCCCAGGGATTCCGGGACTATGTGAGTCTCATCGAAGACCTCCTGGAGGTCAAGGTAGCGATCATCTCCACGGGTGTGGGCCGCCGGGACACGGTATTGATCGAGGACGAACTGCACGGGCTGGTGGACCTGGCCCGGCTCGATCCCGAACTCGCCTGACTGCCTGATGGATACGCACCGCCTCCAGTGGATCGAGCTGGCCAGGGCCTCTCTTTCCCACAATCTCAAACAATTTCGCACCCTGGTCGGTCCGGAACCCAAGCTCCTGGCCATGGTCAAGGCCAACGCCTACGGCCACGGCATGTCCCGGATCGCGCCCCTGGTCCTGTCGGAGGGCGCCGATTGGCTGGGCGTGCACTCCCTGGAAGAGGGGATCGCCCTGAACGAGCTCGGCACAAAAGCCCCGATCCTGATCTCGGGTTATGTCGCCCTCTCTGATTTGGAGAAGGCCGTGGCGCGCGGGCTCAGGCTGACGGTGTATAACCCGGAAACTGTCGATCGCCTGGGCCGCATCTGCCGGGACCGCCGTCTCAAGGCGTATGTCCATGTCAAGGTGGAAACCGGGACGTATCGTCAGGGGGTCGAGTCTGAGGGGCTGGAAACCATGCTCGAGCGTCTGCAGGGTCACCCCGGCATCGTGCTCGAGGGGATCTCTTCGCATTTCGCCGACATCGAAGACACCACCGACCACACGTATGCCCGCCGCCAGCTGGATAGTTTCCACCGGGTGCTGGCCGGTTTCGAAAAGAAGGGCGTGCGGATTCCCATCCGGCACATGTCCTGCACGGCCGCGGCCATCCTGTTTCCGGAGACTCACTTCGACCTGCTGCGGGTGGGGATCGGCCTGTATGGACTCTGGCCCTCCAAGGAGACCTATGTGTCCTGCCTGCAGCAGAATCGAAAGCCTGTCACGCTCCTTCCTGTTCTGTCATGGAAGGCCCGCGTCGCCCAGGTCAAGCACGTCCCCAAGGGCGCATTCGTCGGCTATGGACGCACCTTTCGGGCCACACGGGCCGCGAGGCTGGCCGTCATCCCCATAGGGTATTCGGACGGGTATCCCCGTCATCTCTCAAACATCGCCCACGTCCTGATCTCGGGACAGAGGGCCCCGCTGCGGGGGAGGGTGGCCATGAATTTCATCGCCGCCGACATCACCGACATCCCCGGGGTCGAGGTGGAAGACCCGGTGGTCCTGATCGGACGGTCCGGGGAAGACGAGGTGACGGCGGATATGCTGGCGGCCTGGGGTGGCACCATCAATTATGAGATCGTTTCCCGCCTCCACCCGGGCATCCCCAGGATAGTTGCGGAATAAATACTATAAAAACTATAGGATTAGTTGACTGAGGGGCTTCGAAATGTTATATATAATTACGGCTCGTCATATTGGACTAAGGTCCAATAGACTTGCCGGTCCAAAAGATTTAGTATAAGGTTTAATCCTGAAAAAGAGGAACATGACATGAAAGAAAGAGTCGAAGAAGTCCTGAATAAGATCCGTCCTTCTCTTGTCGCGGACGGCGGCAATGTCGAGCTGGTGGATGTCGAAGACGGAATCGTCAAGGTGAAGCTGGTCGGGGCCTGCGCCGGCTGCCCCATGTCCCAGATGACATTGAAAATGGGCATCGAGAAGCTCCTGAAAAAGGAGATTCCCGAGGTGCAGGAAGTCGTTTCCGTCTGATCCGTGTAAGGGTTATTGAATATGACCTAGGGTCCCCTGTCCTATCGGATTTCCCGAGAGAGGCCCTGTGGATGTACATATCCGGCGTGTTCATGATCCTGACTAGTCCGGGAAAATCGAGGGTAAAATGAGAAGAGTGTACATGGACCATATCGCGGGGACTCCGCTGCATCCCCGGGCAAAAGTGGCCATGCTTCCCTTTCTTGGGGAGAAGTTCGGAAATCCCCA
>JAUXEH010000180.1 GCA_030620655.1 Candidatus Aminicenantota bacterium
GGGTCCTTCACCTCCTCGCCGCACTGGGCGATGATCTCATACCCCTCGAAGGCGATGAAGGTCAGGCCCATGGCCATGATGATGCCGGTCCAGCCCTTCTGGAAGAATCCGCTGAACTGCGACTGCCAGGGCTCGGAGGTCTTGCCGGCGAACATGGCGTACAGGCCGAACCCGATGAACATGGCGATGACGACGATCTTGACGATGGTGATGAAGCTCTCCGCCTGACCCGTCTCCTTGGCGCCGCGGACGTTGATCCACACAAAGAGCAGGGTGATAAGCACGGCCATCGTCTTGGCGGCCATGAGGGGCGCATGGTCGGGAGACAGGGCATGGAACGGCCCGGCCAGGTCGATCCCCGCCTGACCGAGCAGGTCCACGGCAAAGGTCCCGAACGCCACCGCATACAGGCTGCAGGCCACGGCGTGGGCGAACCAGCTGATCCATCCGGAGAGGAACCCGTTGGGCTGGGGGAGCGCCTCCTTGACCCAGAGGTACCCGCCCCCGGCCTCGGGGAAGCAGGATCCCAGCTCGGCATAGGACATGGCGGTCAGGCCCGTGACCAGGCCGTTGACCGCGAAGACCAGTATAAGCGCCGGGCCGGCCAGGCCTGCGGCCAGACCGGTCAGGACGAAGATCCCGGCGCCGATCATGGCGCCCACCCCGATCATGGTGACGTGCATGAGCCCCATGTCGCGGGCCAGTTCCATGTTGGGTTTCTGCGCGGTGGATTCAGTCGCCATACAGAGTTCTCTTCAGTCTAAGGTGCGGAGAGCCTCTTAAGATAATCGTAGATGCTCCACTGGGCCCTGGAACTCTTATCTGCATCGGAAGGGACGTAGGAATTTGCCAGATCCTTATCGAGGATCCGGGTCCTGACATTGTCCTCGAGCTGGAGCCTCAGGAAGGTGCGGAGCTCCTGCTTGAGATCGGGATCATAGATGGGGCAGGTCACCTCCACCCGACGGTCCAGGTTCCTCGGCATCAGGTCAGCAGAGGTGATATACATCTTATCTTCCCCGCCGCTGCAGAACACGAGTATGCGGGAGTGTTCGAGGAATTTGTCCACGATGCTGAAGGCCCGGATGTTGCTGCTCAACCCATCGATCCCCGGGATCAGGGAAAACATGCTGCGTATGAAAAGCAGTATCGGGACACCCGCCTCACTGGCCTCATACAATTTCCGTATGATGGCCGCATCCGCCAGGTTGTTCATCTTGATGATGATGTAGGCGTCTTTCCCGTCAAGTTTGTTTTTGATCTCGTTCCGGATGTTCTTCATCAACATCTTCCGGGTGTCGAAGGGGGAGACCACAAAGTGCTTGAATTTGGGGACGTTGTAGTTATTGGCGAAGAAGTCGAAGACCTTGTCGATTTCCCGGGTCAGGCGTTTATCGGTCGTGAAGAGATGGTGGTCGCTGTATATCCTGGCGGTGTCTTCATTGAAATTCCCGGTACCGATGATCCCGTAGCGCACGGGACCGTTTTTCTCTTCTCGTGTGATCAAGCAGAGCTTGCAGTGGACCTTGAGCCCCGGCACACCGAAGCTCACCCTGGCGCCTTCTTCCTCGAGCTTGTTGGCCCAGTAGATGTTGGCCTCTTCGTCGAAGCGGGCCTGCAGTTCCATATTGACGGTCACTTTCTTGCCGTTGCGGACCGCGTTGATGAGGGCGGACACGACACTGGAATTCTTCGCCACCCGGTAGAGCGTGATCTTGATGGACCGGACCCTGGGATCGATGGAGGCGTCACGCAGCAGATCGAGGGCGTACTGAAAAGATTGATAGGGATAGTGGAGCAGGATGTCCTTTTTCCCCATGGCCCTGAAAATGCTGCGCTCCGCATCCATGTCGCGATGGGCCAGGAAGGCTATGGGTTCGTACTTCAGGTGTTCGAGCCCCACGTCCGGAAAGCCCATGAAATCCTTGAAATTGTGGTATCTCCCGCCGGGAACCAGTGTGTCGTCAGGCCCGAGATGGAGCTTCTCTTTGATGAGGCTCAACAGATCCTCGGGGATCTGTGCGTCGTAGATGAACCGCACCGGCACCCCGCCCTCCCGCTTCTTGAGGCTGCTCGAGATCTTTTTGAGGTAGCTCTCGGACAGATCGTATTCGATGTCGAGCTCCGCATCGCGTGTGAGCTTGATGGTGTAGGCGGCGATGTGGTCGAAGTGGAAGACGGAGAAGATCTCGGCCAGGCCGAATCGGATGACATCGTCGAGAAGGATGATGCAGTTCCGGTTGCGAAATGACGGGAGGATGATGAAACGGGGGAGGACGTCTGTGGGGATCTCTATCAGGGCGTACTTTTTCTTGTCCGGCTGGTCGGTCACGGAAAGATGGACCGCCAGGTAGATGGACCGGTCCTGCAGGCCGGGGAACTTGTGCGCCTGGTCGATCATGACCGGCATGAGCTGCGGCCTGACTTTCTCCGCGAAATAGGATCGCACGAATTCTTCCTGGCCCCGGCTCAGCCCGGTCTCATCGACGATGTGGATGTTCTCCCTGGCCAGGCCCCCCAGGATCTGCTGGTACACCGTGTTGAAGGTCTCGTGCCGCTTGACCTCGATCTTCTGGATCTGTTTGAGGACAGTCTTGGGGTCGTGGCCGATAAGTTTCTTAGCGGGTTTGCCCAGCTTTGCCAGGCGGTTGAGCGTGGCCACCCGCACCCGGAAGAATTCATCCAAGTTGGACGAGAAGATCCCCAGGAATTTAATGCGCTCCATAAGCGGCACGTCCGGGTTGGCCGCCTCCTGCAGCACGCGGTCGTTGAACGAAAGCCAGGAGATCTCCTTGTTGATGAACTTTTTCATGAATCCACACCCATAAAGTTTCTGATCGGGGGCGTTGTATCCCCAGCATTAACTGTGGTGAATCCTACTATACCAACGCGTGCGTAAAAGTCAATTTCCCTCGTCCCTGAGCAGGGCCTGCATGGCCTGCCGGTAACGGGCCAGCCGCTCCGCTGCGTCATCGGCCGGCCCTCTGGCGGCGATGACGTCCATGTGGTCCTGCAGGTCGGCCCGTTTGACCGCTCTCGCCAGGCCGTCTCCTCGCGTGCGGGCGATGTATTCGAGGTAGGGCTCGCCCGCGCGTTTGGTCAGGCGTTCGACCGCCGCGACAATGGCTTCCGTGAATCCATCGCCGCGCAGGTCATCGAAAGACCGGTCGCTTCTTTCCACCACGTCGTGAAGGAGGGCCACGATCTTCTCGGCCTCATGGTCACAGCGCAGCATGACACGAAGGGGATGGAGTATGAAAGGCTCCCCATGCCGGTCTTTCTGCCCCCGGTGCGCCTCGGATGCGATCTGCAGGGCCCTGTCCAGGTCTGCCATATCGATCTTATTATAGGTGAAAAGGCTTCCGGATGAGAAACATATTTTCCCGGTGGTTTTGGAAATGCTGACGAAGCGTAGATTTCCATGGCTTAAGATAGGGGGCCTGTGGTAGATTAAAATATATTCAGGCTAAGATGCGGGAGATCGAGCGCAAGTTTCTCATCCAGAAAAGTCCGGATGGATTGGTGCACTGTCCTTCAGCCGAGATCCGCCAGGGATACCTGATGGCGGATGAGACGCAGGAGATACGGCTGCGCGACAAGGGTGGGCGCTATTTCTTGACCGTAAAACAAGGAACCGGTCTCGCCCGGTCAGAGGTGGAGATCGAGCTCGAGGAGCAACAGTTCCAAAAGCTCTGGCCGCTGACAGAGGGGAAAAGGGTGGAAAAGACCCGGCACCTGGTCGATCATGAAGAGGTGACCGTCGAGCTGGACGTCTTCCAGGGGGCCTTGAGCGGCCTCTGCCTGGCGGAGGTGGAGTTCCCCTCTGATGAAGAGGCGCTGGCCTTTTCTCCGCCAGACTGGTTCGGGGAAGAGGTCACGGACGACGAGCGCTTCAAGAACAAGAGCCTGGCCCTGTACGGCAGGCCAGGGGGCGGGCCGTTCAACCAGTCGGCCGCCATCCCCTTCCGGTTCGAGGACAGCGAACCGCGCCTCCTGCTCGTCACCTCACGCCGGAAAAAACACTGGGTGGTCCCCAAGGGCATCATCGAACCTCACCTGTCTGCCCCGGAGTCTGCGGCCCGGGAGGCCTGGGAGGAAGCCGGGATCCGTGGGCGGATTCGTCCCCAGCCCATAGGGGAGTATGAATACGACAAATGGGGAGGCACCTGCCATGTCCGGGTATTCCTCCTGGAGGTGGAGGAGGAGCTGGCGGAATGGCCGGAGGCCTTTTTCCGGGAGCGGAGGTGGGTGAGTGTCGAGGAGGCGGCGGAACTCGTGGACCAGGAGGGGCTCAGGCGGCTCATCCTCCTGGTTCCGGATCTGCTTGAATCTGGACCGGGCTAGGTTGCGGCTAGGGATCACACAGTCAAAAGGAGGCATTTATCATGACAGAAGCATCCAGGTTGGCCCTGCAGGGCATGCGCGATTTCACCATGCTGGAGTGGTACGTCATCCCCCTGCTGGCTATCGTGCTCTACATCTACACCAGCGAGATGAGGAAGGCCCGGGTTTCGGGGAACTGGGACGCGATCTTCGCGGGCCTGACCATCTTCGGGATGGACTTTATCAATGAGACCTGGAACGGGTGGGTCTTCTGCCTCACCGAGAAATCCGCATTCTGGACTACGCCAGGCAAGACCGCCCTGCGGACCATGGTGGGCTGGAACATCGAGATCATGTTCATGTTCGCCATCGCCGGGATCATCTACTACAACACCCTCTCGCCGGATAAGCGGGAAAAGATCCTGGGCCTCCCCAACCGCTGGTTCTGGGCCATAGGCTACGCGGCCTTCGCCGTGTTTGTGGAGTGCATCCTCAACCTGGGCGGGCACTTGGTCTGGGAATACCCGTTCTGGAACCGGTCCTTCGGCGGCATTTGGCTGATCTTCTTATTTGGGTACTTCCATTTCTATGTGGCCGTGATCCTGGTCCTCGGATTGAAGAAAAACCGGAGCAAGATCATTGCCGTAAGCGTGATCTACTTGACCGCCATCCTGATGAACGTGATCGCTTTCGGTTTCCTGGGTTGGTATTACTGAGATTTGACAAAATGGAACTTATTAGTTACTAAAAGAGTATATAAAGTTATAAATAGAGAAGATAGGGTTACAAAATATTCTAAAATATTGGCTGTCCTAACCCTTTGAAGGAGGCAAAGCTATGCCGGATACGCCTGTGGACAATCTAATAAAGGTCGAAAGGGCCAAGAAGGACTGGACACAGGAACGCCTTGCGCATGAAGTGGGCGTGACGCGCAAGACCATTAACGCGATCGAAAACGGCCGGGACATCCCCTCCGTCTTCCTGGCGCTCCGCCTGGCAAAAGCTTTCGGTACTCGAGTGGAGGATATTTTCCAGTTGAGGGAGGACAGGATCTGGGGGAGATCCCCTTTTGAGATGTGAGAACGGCGCTGGTTCCGGAACTTTTTTCCCTGTTTTACGTTTATAAGCTTAACGAGCATCGAAGAATATGGTAAAGAATTATTCATGCGGTATGTCGGTGCAGGTTGGTACTGCCAAAATGGATTGGATTAGGAGGTGAACATGATCCAAGTTTCTTTTCGTCGTGTGTTTTCAGTTGTAACCGTCTTTGCTTTGATCGTAGCGGTCGGCGGTCTCGCTGTGATGGCGCAGGAGAGCGATGACGCGCTCAAGAAAAAGTACGCGCCGATACTGGGCGACTATGAATTCGACATGGAGGGCCAGGTCATGCTGGTGTCCTTCTGGGTGGAAAATGGTGGCCTGTGGGGCGGGCCCGAGGGACAGGAGGCCGCGGAATTGACTCCGGTTGAGGGGAATGAACTCAAGTTCGAGATCAACACAGCGGACGGTCAGTACATGGAGCTGGAATTTATCAAGGAAGAGTCGGGCGAGGTCGTCAAATGTATCGTCCTGGGCATGGGTATGGAAATGGAAGGAGTCAAGATCAAGTAGCAGCCATCTTCTCAAGACGCAAGCCTTTCCAGAACCGGGATAAAGCAACAGTCAGGCAAGCTGAAACGTCAGCCCGGTGATTTTCCCCTGCGAGTAGAATCCGGATGGTTTCGGAAATGCTTCCTCTCAGGACGTACTGGTGGATAGCCATGCCATGGGATCTATGCTAGAATACCGGCTCTCACTGCGGGAAGAATGAAAAAACTTGTCTGGATCCA
>JAUXEH010000447.1 GCA_030620655.1 Candidatus Aminicenantota bacterium
GAGGAGGCCCGAGAGTTCAAGGAGGCCGTAAAGGACCTGGCGGGCTTCGCTCCGGAAGAGTGGCAATGAGGAAGATCCTGCTCGACACGAACGCGTACGCCGGTTTCCTGGCAGGAGACAAAACGGTTTTAATAGCCCTAGGAGAAGCGGATCAGGTCCTTATGTCCATTTTTGTGCTGGGAGAGCTGTTCCTCGGCTTCAGGGCGGGACAGCGGGAGCGAAAAAACAAGGAGATACTTCAGCGGTTTCTCCAGAAACCCAGCGTCGCCGTACTCGAAGCATCGCGGGATACCGCCGAGATATTCGGAATGATCAAGAGTACGCTCAAGGAATCCGGTCACCCTATTCCCATCAATGACGTCTGGATCGCCTCGCATGCCTTTGAAACCGGCGCCATCCTCGTCACCTATGATGCACATTTTACCGCTGTCCCCGGACTAAGGATTTGGGACGGCCTCAGTGTTTGAGGGCACACCTCGTTGCATCATGCCCTTATTTGGACTAGGATGAGGGCATGAAAAAGCTGTGCCTGCTTTTTATCGGCCTGGGACTGATCCTATCGTGTGGGGGAGAGACAGTGACGGACATCTACCAATCCTTGCCCGACCGGATTCAGGAATGGATAGCCACAGGAGAAGACGCGCGCTACGACCGCGCCACGCTGTTCGACTACATGAACGGTGGGGCCGAGGTCTACCTCGCCTTTGATTTTCGTGATGTCTTCGTGCGCCGATATCAACGGGGTGAGGGCGAGGAGCTCTCGCTCGACATCTACGACATGGGCTCCCCGGCGGAGGCCTTCGGCGTGTTCTCCTGTGACCGCGAGGACGAGGAGGCAGGCCTCGGCCAGGGGTCGGAATACGGCTTCGGCCTGCTCCGTTTCTGGAAGGGCCGCCACTTCGTCTCCATCATGGCCGGGGCGGAGGGCGAGGATGTGGACCGGGCCGTGCTCGAGCTGGGGCGGGCGGTGGACAGGGCCCTCGTTGAGGAAGGGCCGGAGCCGGAGATACTGAAGATGCTCCCCCAGACCGGACTGAGGCCTGACCGCACGAGCTTTTTCCACAGCAACGTGAACCTGAACAACCGCTTCTTCATCGCCGCCGAAAACATACTAAAGCTGGACCGCGAGACTGACTGTATCTTCGCGGAGTACGGTCCCCCGGACGAGGAACCGGTCAACCTCCTGATCGTCCGGTATCAGGATGCGGCTCTGGCACAGAACGCACACAGGTCTTTCCTCGAGAGCTACATGCCCGAATCCGCAGGGACCGGAATGGCCCAGACGGAAGACGGCCGCTGGACTCTGGCCCGGGTCACGGGCAGCGTGGTCTCCCTCGTGTTCGGGGCGCCGGACGAGGGCTCCGCCCGCGGCAAACAGTCTGAAATCCAATTCGAATTTTGAATACAGAGGACCTCTCATGACAAGATTATTGACGCGTCGCGATTTTCTCAAGGGGAGTGCAGGCCTGGTGATCGGATCCGCCGTGGGCCTGCCCGCCCAGACGGCCCCAAAGTCCCGGGTGGTGCTGATCCGCCATCCGGAAGCGGTGGAAGCCGGCTCCCGCTTCAATGCCCCGGTCATCCAGCAGATGCTGGACGAGGCCATCGTGGCCCTGCTGAATGCCCCGGATGCGGCCCAGGCCTGGAAGATGTTGGTCAAGCCCGGCGAGGTCGTCGGCATCAAGAGCAATGTATGGTCGTACCTGCCCACGCCGGCCGAGGTGGAGCAGCACCTCAAGCGCCGGGTGATAGAGGCCGGGATCAAGGAAGGTGATATCGCCATCGACGATCACGGCGTCAAAGAAAACCCGGTCTTCCAGAGGTCCACCTCGCTTATTAACGTGCGCCCCATCCGGACCCACTACCTCTCCGGCATGAGCGGCTGCATCAAGAACCTCATCATGTTCGCCCCCTCACAGCCGGCCCTGCACCCC
>JAUXEH010000223.1 GCA_030620655.1 Candidatus Aminicenantota bacterium
GCATGGATGAGTACCGCAAATTCGGCGGCTTCATCCAGTTTGCAAAAAAAGACGAATAGGCCCATGGGACCGCTTGCCTTCTGGAAACATCTCAAGGAGATCGCGCTCACCCGCCCCCAGGCCCCGGCGTCGGTGGCCGGCAGCCCACTGCTTCGGACCATCCTCAACCGCCGGAGCATCCGACGGTTCGAAAGCAGAGAAGTTCCCGAAGAAACGCTCCAAGTGATACTCGAGGCCGGGCGGGTGGCCCCCAGCTCCGTCAACCTGCAGCCCTGGAGCTTTTTCCCTTTCTCCGCCGCTCAGTGGAAACAGCATTTCGGGGAGGCTGTCCCCTTTGCCGCGCCGCATGCCGTCATCGTCTGCGGAGACACCCACCGCCTGAAGTCCACACTCAAGGAATTCCCTGACTCCCCCCTATTCGAATACACCCTGGCGGTCATGAACGCCTCCCTGGCGGCCATGAACATGAACGTGGCGGCCGAGGCCCTGGGCGTCTCCTCCCTCATGCTCTCGGAAACCGGTAAATCAGGGATCTTCCATGCCGATTATCTGAAGGAGAAGCTGGCCCTGCCGGACGGCGTGTTCCCCCTCATGACCATCGTCTTCGGTTACGCGAAGGGGGGATACCCGGCCATGCCGCCCAAGCTCCCCGCGTCCTGCCTGATCTTCCGGGATCGCTACCGGGAGACACAGCCTGAGCTCCTGGAGGACTGGTATGCCAAGATGACGGTGGGATACAAGGCGGCCTTTCCCCTGAAGACCTTCAAGGGCCAGCTGAAGTTCTACCGGGACCATATCCAGAAGGCCGAGCAGGTCTTGAGGAAGATGGTGTTCCATTATCCGGAGGAGTGAAAAGGCCCGGTCGCTCGCAATGACAGGTGAGAGGTTTCCACGGCGCCTATTTTTGTTGCCCAGGAGGCATGCGATTTGATATAAGTAGGCCCATGAAAAACAAAATATTCAGAAGGCTTGAGGTTACTTGGGGGATCCTGGCTCTGGCCCTTTTCCTGGGAGGGTGTGCCCCGGCCCGGGAAACAGGAACGCCGGCACCGCAGCCGGTCGATCCCGAGGTCCTGCGCTCGCGGCTGGTGCTGGAGACCCAGACCGACGAGGAGACCGGCAGCCAGGTCTCTTTGGGAACTTTTAAAGTCTTCGAAAACCGGGAGACTCAGGAAGGCCGCATGATCGAGCTCAAGGTGGCGGTCCTGCACGCGACAGGGGCGAATCCCCGTCCCGACCCGCTGTTCTACCTGGCGGGGGGACCGGGACAGGCCGTAGCCGAAATGTGGCGCGGGTTCGCGAAATCACACTACCGTGAGGAGAGAGACATCGTGCTCGTCAACCAGCGCGGCACCGGGGGCGACAACTTCCTCCAGGTCGAGCTGGGGAGCGACGACGACCTGCAGGGCTACCTGGATCCCGCCTTCCGGGCCGAACCCTACCAAGAGGCGCTGGTGCGGCTGCAGGAGGAAGGATTCGACCTGACCCAGTACTCCACGTTCCATGCCGCCGACGACCTCAACGAGGTGCGCATCGCCCTGGGTTATGACAAGATCAACCTGATGGGAGGATCCTACGGCACGCGCGCCTCCCTGGTGTACATGAAGCAGCATCCCGAGACCGTGCGCGGCGCCGTTCTGAACGGCGTGGCCCCCATCGCCTTCCGCAATCCGCTTTACCATGCCTACGGGGCCCACAGGGCGCTGGGAATGGTGCTGGACGAGTGCGCCGAAGACCCCGACTGCAGCAGGGCGTTCCCTGACGTCCGGGCAGAGCTCGACGCCGTACTCGAACGACTGGAGAAGGGCCCGGCCGATGCCTTCGTTCAGCTGCGGGGATCGCCGGACAAGGTCCCGGTCAAGGTCTCCCGCAACACGTTTGCCGAGACCCTGCGCATGATGATGTACTCGTCATTGAACAGCCGGTCCGTTCCACTCTTCATCCATCAGGCCTTCGAAGGCAACTTCGATTCCACAGCGCAGCAGGCTCTCCGGCGCAACCGGGCGCTGTTCACCAGCCTGGCCATGGGCATGCTCCACTGCGTGATCTGCGCCGAGGACATCGACCGCATCGACCCGGCGGAGATCGAGAAGGAGACGGGATACACCTTTTTCGGTGACTTTCGTGTGCGTCAGCAGATGGCGATCTGCGACTTCTGGCCGCGGTCCAAGCTGCCCGCGGACCACGGCGATCCCGTGAGCGTCGAGGTCCCGGTGCTGCTCATATCCGGAACCATCGATGCCGTGACCCCGCCCCGCTGGGGCGAGGAAGCCGCCGGCCATCTGCCCAACAGCCTGCACGTGGTGGCGCCGGGCGGACACGGAGTAGGAGGTGAATGCATTCAAGGCATCATCGATGCGTTCATGAACACGGGCTCCGTGGCCGGCATCGACACCTCCTGTGTCAAGGACATGAAGCTGGCCCCGTTCAAACTCAAGTAAGGCTGGATCAGTAGCCGAAGAGGCGGGGCAGCCAGAGGCTGAGCTGGGGGAGGAACGTCACCGCCAGGAGCGCGGCCAGCATGGCCAGGAACAGGGGCAGCAGCGGCCGTATCACGCGGGCGATGGTGGTGCCCGCGACCCCGCACCCTACGAACAGGACGCTTCCCACCGGTGGGGTGCACAGGCCGATGCTCAGGTTCAGCACCATTATGATCCCGAAGTGGATGGGGTCGATCCCCAACTCCATTACGACCGGCAGGAAGATGGGCGTGAAGATGAGGACGGCCGGCGTCATGTCCATGAAGATCCCCACCAGCAGCAGAACCAGGTTGATGATGAGGAGTATGACCACCGGGCTGGATGAGAGCGTGAGGAGTGAGGCGCTCACGCTCTGGGGGATGTTCTCGAAGGAAAATATCCAGGACATTCCCATGGACGTGGCGATGAGCAGCATAACGATGGCGGTGGTGGAGGCGGAATCCAGGAGGATCTTGGAAAGTTCCTTCCAGCGCACCTCGCGGTAGATCAAGACGGACAGGATGAAGGTGTAGAGGACGGCGATGGCCGAGGCCTCGGTGGCGGTAAAATAGCCGGCCACGATCCCTCCGATGACCAGGATCACCAGGAACAGGCTGGGGATCGCGTCCAGGAACTTGATGAACCCCTGTTTGAATCCCAAAGCGGGGGCCGTGGGGTACCCCATCCGGCGCGCGATGATGCCGGCCACGACCATCAAGGAGACGCCCACGAGGATGCCTGGCATATACCCGGCCACGAACAGGGCCCCGATGGAGACTCCCCCGCTCGCCATGGAGTAGACGATCAGGATATTGCTGGGCGGGATGATGAGGCCGGTGGTGGCGGAGGTGATGTTGACGGCCGCGCTGTAATCGCGGTCATAGCCCTCCTTCCGCATCATGGGCCCCATGAACCCGCCGATGGCCGCGGCGGCAGCCACGGCCGATCCGGAGATGGCGCCGAAGAACATGGCGGCCATGATGTTGACGAAGGCCAGGCCGCCGGAGAAGCGGCCCACCAGGACCTTGGCGAAATCGATCAACCGCCGCGCGATGCCGCCCCGGTTCATGAGCTGGCCGGACAGGATGAAGAAGGGGATGGCCAGGAGGGCGAAGCTGTCCAAGCCGGTGGCCATCCTCTGGGCCATGGTGGTCAGGGCGGGGCCGGCCTTGATGCTCAGCAGCATCGCGGCGAGGGTTGCGATCCCGATGCCGAAGGAAATGGGCACTCCGATCAGGAGGAGGAGTGCGAACACCAGGAGGAGGATCCACACATGCAGCGGGTCCATAGCCTCTCCCTTATGCCTCCCTGCCCTTCTGGAGCGTTTCCAGGACGGCGGCCACGGCATAGAACATGATCAGGAGCCCGCTCAAAGGGATGACCAGATACACATAGCCCAGGGGGATCCGCAGGGCAGCGGAGATCTGTTTCAGGGTGAAGGTCATGGCCGCCAGCCGGAAACCGCCCACCACCATCACCAGCAGGGAAAAAGCGAAGACACACGCCTGGATGATGAGCTCGGCCCCCAGCCGCATCTTCCCTTTCAGCCCCTCGAGCACCACCGTGATGGCCAGGTGCATCTTTTTGCCGCTGGCATACGAGGCACCCAGGAGCCCCACCCAGATCAGCAGGTAGCGCGCCAGTTCTTCGGTAAAGGAGCTGGGGTTCCTGAGGATAAACCGGGTGAAGACCTGCCAGAGGACGTTGAGCACGCTGGCAGCCATGATCAGGATCAGGGCCGTCTCCAGCGATCGATCCACGGCCCGGCGCACGCTCACCCTGTTCACTTCACCTTCTGAATGTCCTGGATCAGGCCGTAGAGGACCGGCTGATCCCTGTATTCCTCATAGAGCTGGCCGACCCTGGCCATGAACAGCGATTTGTCCGGATGATGGATCTGGACTCCGGCCTTCTCGACTTCAGACAAGGCCCTTTGCGTAGCTTCCCTCCAAAGCTTTTTCTGGACCTGCGCGGATTCCAAGGCCGCCTCCTGAACCAATTCGCGAAATTCAGGCGACAGGTCCTGCCAGAGCTTGGTGGAGATGAGCAGGACATCGGGCACGCCGGTGTGTTCATCCAGGGAATAATGCCGGCACACCTCGTAATGGCGCGAGAGATGGAAGCTGGGCGGGTTGTTCTCCGCGCCGTCCACGACCCCCTGCTGCAGCGCCGAGTACAGCTCGCCCCAAGCTATGGGAGTGGGCGACCCTCCCAGGGCCTGGACCATCCGGATGGAGGTGGGGCTCTCCTGGGTCCTGATCTTCAAGCCCTTGAGGTCATCCGGGACCAGCACGGGCCGGTCCTTGGTGTAAAAGCTGCGGCTCCCGGCATCGTAATAGCACAGGCCGCGCAGCCAGAATCGCTCGCCCGCCAGGAGCAGCCGCCTGCCGATCTCGCCCTCCAGCACGCGGTAACGGTGTTCGCTGTCCCGGAACAGGTAGGGCAGGCTCAAGACACTCATGGCGGGGACGAACCCCTCCAGGACGCTGCACGACACCTTGGTCATGCCCAGGCTCCCGATCTGCAGCAGTTCCAGGCACTCCCGCTCCGAGCCCAGCTGTTCGCTGGGATAGATGTCCATGCGCAGCCGTCCGGCCGAGCGCTCTTCCAGGCGACGGGCCATGAATTCCATGGCCAGGTGCACCGGGTGCGTGGGAGCGAGCCCGTGGCCCAGCTTGATCACGGTAACACGAGCGTCTTCCCGGCATCCCGGGCCGTTCAAGGAAAGACACAGGAAGAGAAGGAGCAGCGGGATGCGCCGGATTACGTGAAATATCAACATTTTTTATGAATTATTCAGGCTTCACCAGGATGATTCACGAGTCGAGTTTGCAGTATATGGTAGGCGCGGCTGGTGAAGCTGTGGTCGTCCACCGCGAACCCGCCGCAACACCCCAGATATGGTGAAATCGGCTCGCTCGGAGAGGAAAAAATGGCGATCCTATTTGTGTGCTCACCGAAAAATCTCATGTGATCCCTTGATATTACATGTATTCCGTGAAATATCGCCATTTTTTATGAATTA
>JAUXEH010000039.1 GCA_030620655.1 Candidatus Aminicenantota bacterium
CACAGACTCCTTGCCATTGTCAAAATCAGAGCTGATCTCAAGCACGAATGAGGCGGGAATCAGCCTTCGTGCCAGCGGTCGGCGACCAGGGAATCGATGATCTGACGGCCGCGGTGCCCGAAGATGGGATGCTCGTCCAGTGAGAGCCGGTCGGCGAGATGCATGGCGATCTCGGCGCTGGGGGTCGATGTGGAGCAGCTCTTATGGAGCACCATGAGGGTGGTCTGATAGACGGAGTGCTCCCAGTCACGGGTCAGATGCCTCTCGAACAGAGGGTCGTCCTTGACATACCCGTACTGCTCGTTGGCGGCATTGACGATCCCCATGCGGTTGGTGAGAAAATCCGGCACATAGCAGATGTTTCTGTCGAAGAGCAGCCGGTCGTCCCGCTGGGTATCCTCCAGCTGGTTGTTGGCCGCGCCGCAGACGATCCTGGCCTTGATCTTGGGGATGGTGCTGGGATTGAGGGCAGCGCCCGTGGCATTGGGGGACAGGATGTCGCACGCCTCTGCAAAGATCGACAGGTCTCCGCGCTCCGCGACACGGGCTTCCAGGGGGCGTCCCGGGTTCTGCGCCACAACCCTGTCTACGACCTCGGGGTCAAGGTCGCAGGCTATGATCTTCTGCACGTCTTTTTCGAACAGGAACCCGATGAGGGGCCCGCCCACATTTCCCATTCCCTGGACGGCGACGGTCTTCCCGGTCAAGTCTCCCAAGTCCAGGAAATCCAGGGCCGCCTCCATCCCGCATACCACACCCCTGGCCGTGGGAACCGAGGGATTCCCGCTGCCGCCGAAATCCCCGGGAATGCAGGTGGTGAAGCGTGTGTGCGAGAAGACGTCGGCCATGTCCTTGACGCTGGTGCCCACATCCTCGGCCGTCACGTAGCATCCCCGGAGCGTGCTGATGAAGCAGCCGTATTCGCGGTAGAGATAGGTCCGGGTTTCGAGATCGCCGGGATCGATTCCCGGATTCCGGGCCATGACGCCCTTGCCGCCGCCCCACCACAGCCCGGCCAGGGCATTCTTGCGTGTCATCCCCTTGGCCAGCCGGAGGCCGTCACGCAGGTACTCCTCGACCGTGTCATACTGCCAGTACCGGACCCCGCCGGCCGCCTGCCCGCGACGCGTGCGGTGCACAAAGGCGCCCTGCAGGGTATCGTGCTCCGGAGTGATCTGGAAGAACAGGCCCTCGTGCTGCATGAAATCCCGTGTGTCCGCCTCCAGAAAATCCGCCAGGGGCCGGAGCTGCGGGTGTGAGCTTATGACGCCGCCGCTTTCGTCGTCGAAAACCAGATAAAAACGGCGGATGCTTTCCGCCCGGCAAAACGCCGCAAATTCCTGGGGGGGCAGTGATGTCAGGCCGGCATCGGCTGGCATGGTCCTCCTCCTTAACCTTAATTATTCATAAAAGCTGCCGACAACTCTAACCAAAAAACACTCACGATTAATAATGTCGGCATCTTTTATGAATAATCCAGGTTTAATCTCTATCATAATCAAAATGTCTCCCAAACCTCAAGCCATGCCTTCAAACTCTGCGGGGACTTCCGGTGCGACAGGAACAGCGTCATTCAGGGGCAAGGGATTATTTCCGGCAGCCCGGAACACATAGGTTGCAATTTATCGGTTTTTAGATATACTTTTTTTACCGCCATGCGGAAAAATCCAATATCAACACCATTCAAGAGGAAAAGACTATGAGAAACGCCTGTGTTATCTTCGTATTATGTCTGGGAGTGCTGGCCATGACCACGTCATGCACCAGGACCAGCGAAAAAGAGGAGGCCGCCGTGGACAATCCGCTGCTTGCCGAGTTCGACACGCCCTTCGGGG
The DNA here is from genome assembly GCA_030620655.1 of Candidatus Aminicenantota bacterium. Taxonomy (GTDB): domain Bacteria; phylum Acidobacteriota; class Aminicenantia; order Aminicenantales; family Aminicenantaceae; genus JAUXEH01. The sequence continues at coordinate 1,836 of JAUXEH010000039.1, forward strand.
TACCGCCCTTCGAACAGATCAAGGACGAGCACTACCGCCCGGCCTTCCAGGAGGCCATGGCGCGGCACAATCAGGAGATCGACGCGATCGCGAACAATCCTGAGGGGCCCACCTTCGAAAACACGGTGGCGGCCCTGGCAGAGAGCGGCCTGCTGCTGGAGCAGGTTTCCAACCTGTTCGACAACATGAGCGGAGCCCACATCACCGATGAGATGAAGCTCATCGAGGAGGAGTTGGCCCCCGTCCGCACCAAACACGGACTGGATATCAACCTTAATCCCGGGCTCTTTCAGAGGGTTAAGGACGTGTATGAACAGAAGGACTCTTTGGACCTGACTCGTGAACAATCCATGCTGCTGGACAAGACCTACAAGAACTTCGTGCGGGGCGGCGCTAACCTGAGCGAAGACAAGAAAGCCAGGTTCCGGGAGATCAACGAAGAGCTGTCCCTCCTGAGTGTCAAGTTCGGCCAGAACGTACTCAACGACACCAACGCCTTCGAGATGCTGCTCGACTCGGAGGACGACCTGGCCGGCCTGCCGCAGAGCCTCGTCACCGGCTATGCTGAAGCTGCCCAATCCAAGGGGCATGAGGGCAAATGGCGGATCACGCTGCACAAGCCCAGCTTTATCCCGTTTCTGATATATTCCGAACAACGCGACCTGCGCGAGAAAGTCTTCACGGCCTTTGCCAATGTCGGCAATAACGACAACGAGTTCGACAACAAGGCTATCGCCTCCAAAACGGCGGCCCTGCGCATGGAGCGGGCCAACCTATTGGGCTACAAGACCCACGCCGCCTTTATCCTGGAGGACAACATGGCCAAGGAGGCGGGCAATGTCTACGACCTCCTGATGCAGGTCTGGAAGCCGGCACTGGCCCGAGCTAAACAAGAGGTCAAAGACATGCAGGCCATGATCGCTACGGAAGGCGGTGATTTCAAGCTCCAGCCCTGGGACTGGTGGCACTACGCCGAGAAGGTCAAGATGGCCAAGTACGACTTGGACGACCAGGCCATCCGGCCCTACTTCAAGCTCGAGAATGTACGTGCAGGCATGTTCGACGTGGCCAACAAGCTCTTCGGCATCACTTTCACGGAGATCGCGGACATCCCCCGCTATCTCGATGAGGTCCAGGCCTTCGAGGTCAAGGAGGCGGACGGCACCCACGTGGGCGTCCTGTACACGGACTATTACCCCCGGGAAAGCAAGCGGGGAGGCGCCTGGATGAACGCCTACCGGAAGCAGTACAAACAGAACGGCACGGATATCCGGCCGGTTATCGCCAACCACGGCAATTTCTCCAAGCCCACCGGCGGCCAGCCCGCGCTCATCAGCTATGACGAGGCCCTGACCATGTTCCACGAGTTCGGCCATGCCCTGCACGGGCTGCTCTCCGACTGTACCTACCGTCCGCTGTCCGGCACTTCGGTTCCGAGGGACTTTGTGGAGCTTCCGTCTCAGATCATGGAACACTGGGCCTCCCATCCCGACGTGATCAAATCCTATGCCCTCCACTACGAGACCGGCGAACCCATTCCTGACGAGCTGCTCGAGAAGATCAAGAATGCCGGGCATTTTAACCAGGGATTCGCCACCGTGGAATACCTGGCCTCCTGCTTCCTGGACATGGACTGGCATGTGCTGAGTGAACCGAAAGAACACGAGACCGGGGCCTTCGAGAAGGCATCCATGGACAAGCTCGGTCTTATCACTGAGATCATCCCGCGCTGGAGAAGCACCTACTTCCAGCACATCTTCTCCGGCGCGTACTCCAGCGGCTACTACAGCTACATCTGGGCCGAGGTCCTGGACTCGGACGCCTTCGAGGCCTTCAAGGAGACCAGCCTCTTCGATCAAGAGACCGCCGCTTCCCTGCGGAAGAACATCCTGGCCGCGGGCGGGACCGACGATCCCATGGCCATGTACCTGCGCTTTCGCGGCGCCGAACCCAAGATCGACCCGCTGCTGAAAAAGCGCGGCCTGAAGTAATGAAGGGGATGACAAAGGGGACAGGTACATTTAGGCCTCTAAATGTACCTGTCCCCTTTCTAAGCTTAGCCTGGATAATTCACGAGTCGAGTTTGCCGTAGATGTTAGGCGCGGCGGGTGAAGCTGTGGTCGTCCACCGCGAACCCGCCGCAACACCACAGATATGGTGAAATCGGCTCGCTCGGAGAGGAAAAAATGTCGATTATAATAGAATATAACCATGGGAGAACAAAGTTATGGCTCTCCGAAATACCTCATGTAAACCATTGATATTACATGTATTACGTGAAATATCGACATTTTTTATGAATTGTTCAGGTTAGGTGATTCCGATGAATCGATCCTCCTGCATCGTTTCGGCTCTCTGCCTGGGCCTAACCATCCTCTCTAGCTGTGCGCATGGTCCTCGGGATGAGGCACCGGTCTCCATAAGCGGCATCTACCCTCACCTGGCCGTGTCCAACTCGCAGAACGAATGCGGAATCGGGGCCATCGTCCCCTGGGCGGACCGTCTGTGGGCTGTGACTTACTCGCCGCACCGTCCTGAAGGGAGCGACGACAAGCTCTATTCGATCGACACGGACCTGAACCTTTTCATTCATCCCGAAAGCGTGGGAGGCACCCCAGCCAACCGTTTGATCCACCGCGAATCCCGGCAGCTCATAATCGGCCCCTATTTCATCGACCAAAAAGGAACCGTACGGGTCATCCCGCCGGATCAGATGCTGGGCCGCCTCACCGCGACGGCCCGGCATCTGACAGACCCGGAAAACAAGGTCTATTTCTTTACCATGGAGGAAGGCCTGTACGAGGTGGATGTGACCAGCCTGGGGGTGAACACCCTGTTCCGGGACCGCTACCACGAGGGGACTCCCGACCTCATCCCCGGATACCACGGCAAGGGTGCCTACACCGGCCAGGGGAAGCTGGTGGTCTCCAACAACGGCGCCTCGGGCTGGCAGGAGCCCGGGATACGAGCCTCGGGCAGTCTGGCAGAGTGGGACGGCAGCACATGGGCGATCGTGGAGGAGCACCAGTTCACGGAGGTGACCGGGCCAGGCGGATTGTACGGAAACAGTGATGAAGATGAGCCGGTCTGGGCCACAGGCTGGGACGAGCGCTCGGTGGTGCTCAAGCTCCGGCATCATGGGAACTGGTCCACGTTCCGCCTGCCCAAGGCCAGTTTCACCTATGACGGGAAACACGGCTGGCACACTGAGTGGCCCCGCATCCGTGAGATCGGCGAAGGACGGGCCGTCATGACTATGCACGGCATGTTCTGGGAATTCCCCCTGACCTTCCGGACGCTCGACACCTCGGGCCTCCGCCCGCTCTCGTCCTACCTCAAGATGGTCGTTGACTTCTGCCTCTGGGGAGACCGCCTGGTCCTGGCCTGCAACGACGCCTCGAAATTCGATAATGCGCTGGTCGGACGTGCGCAGTCCAACTTGTGGTTCCTGGATCCCGACGATCTGACGGAGCTGGGGCCTGCAAGCGGATTCGGAGGAGTATGGGAGAAGAATGACGTCAGCGCAGAGGAAGCCTCCGACCCTTTTCTCTTTGCCGGGTTCGCACGGCGGGTCCTCCACCTGACGCACGAGGCCGACCGGCCCGTGATCTTCACCGTCGAGATCGACGAACGCGGCACAGGAGAATGGCGGAAATTCGGCAGCATGTCCGTTCCTCCCCGAGGCTACACGTTTCAAGTCTTCCCCTCCGGCATTGAGGCCGCCTGGATCAGGATCAAGGCCGACGAGGACTGCCAAGGGGTGACAGCCTATTTCCATTACACAGACGCGGATTACCGGACCGACGACAGCCGGGACCCGATCTTTGCAGGACTGCCGGCCGCCGGTCAGCGGATACCTTACACCTTTGGTGTCGTCCGCATATCGGATCAGGATGGGGGGCCGCTGGAGTTTGCCGCCGCGGAAGTGGACGCTGCGGGAATGCCCTCTCGTCTCGGATACTACACGGTCGGCGAAGACCTGCAGATGCGCAAGGTCGAGGATCCCGAGGCCGCCCGCGCCTTGATCAGAGACGCCTCCATCACAGGCCCGGATTTCGAACTGGACGACGCCTCCGTCATCCTCACGGATGACCAGGGACGCCGTCTCCGCCTGCCCAAGGGCGATCCCGCCTTTGACACGCCCCTGAACGGGGAATGGCCGCGCGGCATCCGGGAGGTGGTCACAGAGCGCAGCCTGCTCAACTGTCACGGCACGTTCTATGAGCTGCCGCGGGACATCTCCGGAGGCATCGCCGGGATCAAGCCGGTCTGCACCCATGATCGCCTGATCTACGACTTCTGCTCCTGGCGTGGGCTGCTCGTGATCTCGGGGATACGCCAGGATGCGCCGGCAGACGGACACATAATCCGGAGCCGCGACGGGGCAACCGGCCTGTGGCTCGGAGCGGTCGACGACCTCTGGATGCTGGGGAAGCCGCGGGGGCGAGGTGGGCCCTGGCACCAGACCGCTGTCCGCGCGGGAGAGCCATCGGACCCCTATCTCATGACCGGATATGACCGCAAGCGGGTCGAGCTATCACACGGGTCCCAAGAATCCGTAACGTTTGCGCTGGAGGTGGACATCACAGGACGCGGGCTCTGGAAGACCTATGATGAGATGACGGTCGAACCCCAGGAAGTCCGTGTGCATGAGTTCCCAGTGGGATTTGCCGCTCACTGGGTGAGGCTGTCCACGGGCCAAGACTGCCGCGCCACGGCCCTCTTCATCTACGAATAAAGAGGCAAATAAAGGGGACAGGTACATTTAGGACTCTAAATGTACCTGTCCCCTTTATTTGTATTTGTGCCTTTTTATTTCTGCTTGGACATCTCGTCGTAGACCCAGCCCACGTTGTTCTTCTTGGTGAGGAACCCTCCCATGTCCTGGATGTTGGCATAGCGTGAGAGGTCTACAGACTCCATGGCCTCCTCCCGGCTCTGGCCGGCCTGGATGGCCGCCGCCACCTTCTCCCGCAGCATCTTCAAGTAATCCGAAAACTCCAGCCAGGCCTTCATGTCCGCGACCTTTCCGTGTCCGGGGATGAGCTTAAAATCCGGATATTTTTTTGCCAGGGTGTCGATGGTGCGGAACCAGTTTTGGGTGTCGGCCCCGTCGGCGACATCGATGTAAGGAGGCAGCCCGTTGAAAAACAGGTCACCGGTGTGGATGACCTTGGACTCTTCGAACACGACGATCGTGTCTCCGGACGTATGGGCAGGCCCGAGATAGAGCAGACTGACGGTCTCGGAGCCGACCTGCAGTGTCATATCCGTGTCAAAGGTTTTTTCCGGCGCGCCCATGGTCTCAGGCGCCTGTTCCGGTTTAAGGCCTTTCAGGAACGAAGCCTTGCACGCGGCCTGGCTGATGATCTCGGCACCTTTGCCGACGATGGGATTCCCGCCTGTGTGGTCGCCGTGATAATGGGTGTTGACCAGGAACTTGATTGGTTTGGGGCTAAATTCCTTAATGGCCTTCAGCACGTCGGCAGCATTTTGGGCATACTGGGAATCCACCACCAGCAGCACGTTCTCCCCTTCAAAGATGCCGATGTTCCCGCCCTGTCCGTAGAGGCAGTACACATCGCCCGCCACCTTTTCGATGGAGACAGGGGCCGGTTCCTGAGACTGAAGCGGAAGAAAGACCAGCGCCAGCCCCAGGATCAATACTATGGAATTAATTTTGGATCTCATGGTTTCGACCTCCTGCCTATGTCTTAAACCAATCTCCCCAAAATTGCAATTCAAATCCTCATTCATGACCCTTGTCCGTCCGAGCCTCATAATGGGGGTTTGCCTGGCATTTGGAAGGCGAGGGGGCTGTGTGGGTCTTTCGATTCAAAGGTGCTCAGTTGCCAGCGAGTCCCTATCCGTCCGAGTCGCATGGGGTGGTTGGGTGGGTCTTCCGACGAGGACGGATAGGGACTCGCTTCCCAATGAGCCTACTTCTTCTTGCTGCTTCTGGAGCTCTTCGCTTCGCGGGAGGAAGATTCTCGCGATGAGACAGGGAGTTTCTCGGACCGGGGAGCAGAGGACCATCGGCCCAACCGGCCCAATTCACGATCCGGCCGCAGGACAGGCTTATCGCCAGAAACCTTGACTTCATACTTGCGACCGGGCTTCATTACCCTAGCTTTCGGCGTCACCTTCATCTTTTTTGGCCCGGACGAAGGAATCGTCTTGTCATAGAAAACTCCATCAGGCTCTTCTGAATCAAACTCACCAACCCCATACCGACTACAGCAGCTCATGTAATACCCGTAGTAGCGGAACGGATTCATCCAGCCCAGGCCGATCCAGGCATGCAGCGGGGGCAGGGGACACCCATACCAGGCACTGGACCACGAATAGGCCAGAGGCACCGATGGCTCGGGGACCACATACACAATCGCTCCGCTCCTCATGCTAGCGGAGCAGCCGGCCAGAACGGCCACCAGAGGAAGCAGGGCAAGCAATTTTTTCATCGTCCCTCTCCTTTTTTTGGATTCCATATCTCTGTCTGCAAAGTTCATGCCATCACAAAAAGCCCAACATATTGTGTCATATGTCTTGTTATTGTCCTTATTTGATAACAATTGTCATCCCAGGTGGAATCGTTTGCATCCCCTGAAGCACATGTGTTATAGAAAAGGAAGATCCCACACGAGGAGAACACCATGCTGAGACTGGACGGCGAAACCCTGACCATCAATGACGTCGTGCGTGCGGCACGCCGGCGCGAGAAGGTGGAGATCCACCCCGACAGCCGGGAGCGCGTGGAGCGGAGTGCCGCGGTCGTGGACCGTTTCATCAAGGACAACAGGCCGATCTACGGAATAACCACGGGATTCGGCCATTTCGCGCGCGTCAAGATATCGCGGGAGCACGTACGCGAGCTCCAGAAGAACCTGCTCATGTCGCACGCCACGGGCATCGGCCCCAGCATTGCCGACGATCAGGTCCGGGCCATGATGCTGCTGCGTGTCAACGCATTGATCAAGGGTTATTCCGGCATCCGGTGGCCGACCCTGGAGCGCCTGGTTGCCTTACTCAACGAAGACATCCTCCCCCTGATCCCCCAGAAGGGGAGCGTCGGTGCCAGCGGTGACCTGGTTCCCCTGGCCCACATGTCGCTGCCCCTCATCGGCATGGGGCGTGTCCGTATAAAGGGAAAGGTCCGGGAGGCGGACGAGGTCCTCAAAAAATACGGCATGCCCCCCCTTACCCTGGAGGCCAAGGAGGGCCTGGCACTCATCAACGGAACCCAGATGATGTCGGCCGTCGGGGTTCTCAACGCCTACGACAGCCGCATCCTCTGCCGCACCGCCGACATCGCGGCGGCCTGTTCCACCGAAGCGCTGCGCGGGACGGATGTCCCCTTCGACGCCCGAGTCCACGCGCTGCGGCCTCACCCCGGGCAGGCCCAGGTGGCGGACAACCTCCGTACACTGCTGGAGGGGAGCCGGATCCTGCAGAGCCATAAGGACTGCGAAAAGGTGCAGGACGCCTACTCATTGCGGTGCATCCCCCAGGTCCACGGCGCCACCCGCGACACCCTCAGGCATGTGACGGCCGTGCTGGAGACCGAGATCAACTCGGTCACGGACAACCCCATCATCTTCCCCGATACCGAGGAGAGCATCAGCTGCGGCAATTTCCACGGCCAGCCCGTGGCCCTGGTACTTGACTACCTGGGGATCGCCGTCTCCGAGCTGGCCAACATCTCGGAAAGACGGATCGAGCGCCTGGTCGACCCGGCCCTTTCCAACCTCCCTCCCTTCCTCACCCAGGACGGGGGCCTCAATTCCGGGTACATGATCACACAGTACACCGCCGCTTCTCTGGTCTCGGAGAACAAGGTCCTGGCCCACCCGGCTTCCGTGGATTCCATCCCCACCTCGGCCAACCAGGAAGACCATGTCAGCATGGGCGCCATCGCGGCCTTCAAGGCCGCCGAGATCATCAAGAACGTCCGTCACGTGCTGGCCATAGAGCTGCTGTGCGCGGCCCAGGGGCTGGATTTCATCGAAGAGCGGCCGGGTACGGGGGTCGAGGCCGCCCATGCGGCCATACGCCGGCACATCCCCACACTGACCCACGACCGCGTCATGTCCTACGACCTGGAGACCATGACCGACCTGCTGATCAAGGAGGAACTCATCACAAGCGTCGAGGCGGAAACCGGACCTCTCCTTTAGAAGCCGCTAGCGGGCCAGAAGACACTCGAGGGTAATAACTACACTTCACGGGTTTTCCAGCGGCCCCGGCGGAAGAGCACAACGGCCGCCACGGTCATCATGGTTTCGGCCGCCAGTATGGCGATGTAAACGCCCTGTTCCTCCAAGCCCAGGGGGATGGCCAGGACATAGGCCAGGGGAATCTCCAGCATCCAGAAACAAAAGAGGTTGATGAAGGTGGGTGTGGCCGTGTCACCGGCGCCGTTGAAGGAATGGACCACAACCATTCCCAGGCCGTAAGACACATATCCGTAAGCCAGCCAGCGCAGGCAGAGGATCCCGGATGCGACGACCGCCGGATCCTGGATGAACAGCCGGATGAAAAAGCCCGGCCATACGATGAAGAAGACCGCGAGCCCTCCCATCAGCAGCATGTTGATGGCGCCGGTCTGCCAGGCCGCACGCTCGGCCCGCTCCGGCTTCTTGGCGCCCAGGTTCTGCCCCACCATGGTGGCGGCGGCGTTGCTCAAGCCCCACGCCGGCAGGATCGAGAAGATGACGATCCGGATGGCGATAGTGTAGCCCGCCAGGACAGCGCTGCCGAACACCGACACGATCCGCACCATACCGATCCAGCTGGAGGTGGCGATCAGGGACTGGCCGATACCTCCTACGGCCAGCCGGATCAAACGCTTCATGACCCCAAAGTCTACCTTCAGGTGCCGCCCCCGAATCTGCACCCGCTTCCCGCCCCGGAAAAGGAGGTAGAACTGGTACAGCACAGCCAATCCCCTCCCGATGTTGGTCGCGATGGCCGCCCCCTGGACGCCCAGTTCGGGGAAGGGCCCCCAACCGAAAATCAGGCAGGGGTCCAGCACGATGTTGATGCTGTTGGCCAGCCACAAGACCCGCATGGACACGGCGGCATCTCCCGAGCTGCGGAACACGGCGTTGATGATAAACAGCAGCATGATTATGACATTGGATCCCAGCATGATCGCCGTGTACCCGGAAAAAGCTCGGATGGTCCCGGGAGCAGACCCCATCAGCCTGAGGATGTCCTTGGCGAACAGGACCCCGGGCACGGATATGAGAAAGGAGATCAGGACCCCGGCTAGGATCGCCTGGACCGCGGCAGTGGACGCGCCATCCGGATTCTTCTCTCCGATCCGGCGGGACACCAGGGCGGTGGTGGCGGTGGACAGGCCGATCGCCAGCGAGTAGACGATGGTGATAAGCGACTCCGTGATCCCCACCGTGGCCACCGCACCTGCACCCAGTTTGGACACGAAGAAAATGTCCACAACGGCGAACACCGACTCCATGACCAACTCCAGCACCATGGGCAGGGCCAGCAGGAAGATGGCCTTGCTCAGCTTGACGGTGGTGAAGTCCTGATCCGAGCCGGCGATGGCCTCCCGAACGTTTCCCCGCAGGCCGCGCAGGTTCTGGACGAAGACCCGGAAGGGGATCCGGGCGGGGATGTTGCGCAGCCTTCTGTACATTCTCTCGATTCCTTGTTCATTGAATCAGACAAATTCCTAGCATTATACCAGGAACCCCGAAAAGAAGTAATCAGAACTCCAGTCCCAAGCTTAAGCGCACATAATCGGCGGTTCGGGTCGATCCGCCGGCCGGATCCATGAGGTGGTGAAAGGTGCCGCCCAGGCTGAGTGCCGGCCGGACGCGGGAGGATGAAAGGCCGAACTTAACGCCCAGCCCTCCGACCAAGTGGTAGTAGAGCTCGGAAAAGCCGCCGTATTCCCCCCATGCACCTGAACTGATGCCTCCCCCTCCCAACCCATAGACGCGGAGGCGCCGGATTGGCAGGAAATGGAGGACTCCCTGCAAAGAGAGCGAGTAAATCCCGAAGCGGTCCTCCCCCTGCTCCTCTGGCCAATCCCAATACCGGAAGGTCCATTCATTGAGCCCGGCTTGGTAATTCGCATCCAGCTGGACTCCGAACGTATCCGAGACCTCATATCGTGTGTAGGCCCCCAGGTGGCCCCCCAGGGTGGTCTTATCGGAGATGGAGGAGCGATAATGCCAATCGAAATCCCAGCCCAGGCCGCTGCTCCATCCGGCATAGATCCCGAACGCCCATTTCCCGCTTCCGGATGCAGGCTCTGCAGATAGATAAGGGGAGATAACTTGAACCAACAAAAGAAAAAGACACAGACGCTTCATGGCTCGCACAATACCCTCACCCCTGGGATGAAGGCAGTCTGATGATTATAGTAACCGGCCCGGCCAAAGGCGTCAAGCTCGACCGCTGTCGCGGCCTAACACGCGGTGCCGGGAAACTGAACGCCGCCTCCCTACGTATATAGCTGCGAGGAGAGTTGTGCCATGTTTAAGAACTTCATGAAGGTCGCGCTGCGAAATCTCTGGAAGCGGAAGCTTTTTTCCGTCATCAACATCGTCGGTCTCTCGGTGGGGATCGCTTGTTTTTTCCTGATCACGGTCCACGTCATGGACGAGTTCTCGTACGACAACTTCCACCAAGACGCAGACAACCTCTATCGGGTGGCCCTGGAGCGCATCTATCCGGACAATGTGGTCTTCTATGCCATAATCCCCCACTCCATCCCGGAGGCCATGCTCAACGACTTCCCCGAGATCGAACAGATGACCCGATTCTTCAAGATTCTCAACGATGTAGTCTTCCGGTACGGGGACCAAACCTTCGAAGAGGACAAGATCTTCTTCGTTGACAAGAACTTCTTCGAATTCTTCAACCTGCGCCTGATCGAGGGCGATCCCGAGCAGGTCTTTTCCAGCCAGAACGGGTTGGTGATGACCCAGGAGACGGCCCTCAGGTATTTCGGGGACGAAGACGCGCTGGGCAAACGCATCTCGACCCCGCAGGGCGAGTTCCTGGTCTCCGGAGTCTGCGAGAATGTCCCCAAGAACTCGCACATGGAATTCGACTTTGTAGGGACGCTAGAACTGACAGGCATCACGCAGCAGCCCAACTATGCTTCGTTCGCGGTGTATTCCTACATCCGGTTGAAGGACGGCACCTCACCGGGGGCCATCGAGGCCAAGATGCCGAATCTGGTGGAACGTTATGCCGCCGGCCAGATCCAGGCTCGCTCCGGGATCTCCTACCAAGAATACGTGGCGGCCGGAAATGGGTACGACTACTTCCTGCAGCCCATCGGGGAAATACACCTGACCTCGCATCTCACGAACGAGATAAAGCCCAACGGCAACATCCTGTACGTCTACATCCTGGTCGCCATCGCGCTCTTCCTGATCGTGATCGCCTCCATCAATTTCATGAACCTGGCCACGGCCCGTGCCGTCCAGCGCGCCCGTGAGGTGGGGATCCGCAAGATCGTGGGCTCCCTGCGCGGGTCGCTCATCCGCCAGTTCCTGATGGAATCCCTGATGGTCAGCCTCATCAGCATGGTGTTCGCCGCGGTTTTCATCCAGCTGATCATGCCGGTCTTCAACCAGTTGGCCGATAAGCAACTCGAGATCGACTTCCTGCGGAATCCAGCCTTCCTGGTGGGCCTACTGGCGCTGGGGATAGGCGTGGGCCTCCTGGCCGGCAGCTACCCGGCCTTCGTTCTTTCCGCCTACCGTCCGGCCACCGTGCTCAAGGGCCGCTTCTCCACCTCCCGTAAAGGTGTGCGCCTGCGCAACATCCTGGTCATCTTCCAGTTCGCGATCTCGATCGTACTCATCTCCATGACCCTCATGGTCTCGCGCCAGATGAGCTTCATGCAGACCAAGGACATGGGATTCGATGAGAACAACCTGATGGTGGTGGAGCGGGCCTATTCTCTGGGAGCCCAGGCCGAGGCCTTCAAGCAGGAGGC
>JAUXEH010000143.1 GCA_030620655.1 Candidatus Aminicenantota bacterium
CTCGGTCGGGAAGGGACCCTCCCCGACCCGGGTCGTATACGCCTTGCAAACACCCAGGACGGCATCGAGCTTGTCCGGGCCGATCCCCAAACCGGTGCATACGCCGCCGGCCGTGGAGTTGGAGGAGGTGACGAACGGATAGGTGCCGTGGTCCACATCCAGGAGGACACCCTGGGCGCCTTCGAACAGGACCGGCCTCCCCTGCTTAAGGGCATCATCCAGGAACAACGACACATCCCGGATAAAGGGGCGGAGCTGCTCGGCATAGGCCGAATACTGCCGAACGATCGGTTCCGCTTCGAGGAGTTCTTTGCCATGGTGAGCGAGCAGGATGTTCTTTTCTTTTACATTGTGTTCGATCTTGGCCCGCAAGAGCCCGGGGTTGAGAAGGTCACCGACCTTGATCCCCTGCCGGTCGGCCTTGTCCACGTAGGCCGGGCCGATGCCCCGGCAGGTGGTCCCGATCTTCTGTTCGCTCTGCTCCTCCCGCAGGCTTTCGATCACGGTGTGGTAAGGAAGGATGAGGTGGGCATTGGGGCTGATGAGGATGTTGTCCCGGATCTCGATCCCCATGTCCTCCAGGATCTTTTTTTCCCGCAGGAAGGCTTCCGGACTGATGACCATGCCGTTGCCCAGCAGGCAGAGTTTGCCGCTGTGCAGGACACCGGAGGGAATCAGGTGAAGGATCACCTTGCGGCCGTCGACATAGACGGTGTGGCCGGCGTTATGCCCCCCCTGAAAGCGGGCCACGATATCGAAGGCCTGTGTGAGCAGATCCGTGATCTTGCCCTTGCCTTCATCCCCCCACTGCATGCCGATAATGGCGACATTGCTCATTGACCCATCCCTCCCTAGAATCCTACGGCCACCTGAAGGAGGTAGGCATCGTTCTTGATCTCCAGGTTTTTCTCGCGGTTGAAATCATACTCGAACTTGAGGTAGGCATTCGGGGCAAACATGAAGACGGCTCCCAGGGCCCAGCGGGTCCTGTCCATGTGTATCCCTGCACCCGGCACATCCGGGCCCTCGAAACCCGGCCCGTGGAAGGTGTCGTCATACTTCAGAACCTGGTAGCTCACGACCGGACGGAAGCCCTTCCAGATCATGGCAGCCTGGATGTAATATCCCCAGCCTTCGGCGTCGGCAAAGGGATCGGGGGTCTCCGATCTGGAGTGGTTATACTCGGCCTTGATGTAGAAATCCGAGGTGGTCCAGGCCACGGTCCCTGCCTGCAGAATCCGGTCGCGGCTGTTGGCGTCGTCGTACTTTCCCCGGTAGTAGGAGTATCCGACCGAGAATCCTTCACCCAGGGCCAGGGCCAGCCGCCCGCCCCAACCCTTGTCGCGGTTGTTGTCCCGGAACTGCTGGCCGCTGCTCAGAAATTCTCCTTCAGACAGGCCGTTCCCCAGGTAGAGCACGTACTCCAGACCGCTGACCGAGCCGCCCCCGGTTGCGCCGACGTCCCGCCAGGTAAAGGGAAACAGGTACTCGATATTCAGGGGGGGGTTGACCGTATCGGTCTGATGGGGAAGGTTGTTCTCGTTGTACTGGCCGAAGGGGACGACAAAAAGCCCCAACTTGGCATAGAAGTACTGGGAGGCCTGAAAACCCAACCAGGCCTGGTTGAGGTCGAAGCGGTCCCCTTCGTAATAGGAGGCCTCAGTCATGAATGAGACTTGGGGCGCCACCTGCCCGGACAGCAGGAGCCCCAGCAGCGGGTTCTGAAACGTGCCGTCGGGATACCGGCCGTCCACCTCGCTCTTGGCGTACTCTCCAGCCAAGTAGCCCCCGACCGTGACTCGCAGCGGGTCCTGCTGAGGCAGCATCTGCTGAGCCCGGGCTAAAGAAGAGAAAACCACCAAAAATATGCAGAGATATTTGATTTTTTTCATAGCAGAGTGTAATCGAATTCGTCCTCCAGGAGTCGGTCCATCCAGCGGCTCACGTCCGCCTTTTCGGCGACCAGGCGGTTGATCTCGTTCACTCCCTCCTTGGTGCCCATCCATATGGCCCCGATCAGGCGGCCGTCCTGGATCACGAGCTTCTTATAAAGCCCCTGATCCGGCTCCTCGCGCCGAAACTCCTGAGCCGTTTCCGGTTCCGGCGCGAACTGGCCGATGGACGTGACATTCACGCCCATGACCTTGAGCGTGTTGGACGGAACAGTGCCCTCATAGGTCTGGGACCGGCCCAGGACTGTGTGGGCCGCTGTCCGGGCCTGCTGGAAGGCGGCCGGGATGATTCCGTAGATCCGGCCCCGGTGCTGCACGCTGTCACCGGCCGCAAAGATGTTCGGATCGCTGGTCCGAAGCGCGTCATCGACGACAATGCCCTTGTCGGTCTCCAGGCCCGCATCCCGGGCCAGGTCAATCCGCGGCCTCACACCGGCCGCCACGATCACCATGTCGGCGCGGCTCTCGCCGCCGTCCTTGAACCGCAGGCCTAGGGCCTCGCCCTCTCCCAGTATCTCCTCGGTCGCCACGTCCAGATGCACCCGGATCCCCAGGCCTTCGATCTGCCTCTGCAGGACCTCAGCGCCCGGCGTGTCCAACTGGCGGGGCAGGAGACGCGGGAAGAACTCATAGACATCCACATCCCCGCCCCGGGTGTTGACGGCCCGCGCGATCTCGAGGCCCAGCAGCCCCCCTCCGATGACAGCCACCCGGGCATGCTGCTCCATGTACTCCTGGATCGCCTGGGCATCATCCAGGGTCCTCAGGGTGAAGACCCCGCGCTTGTCCGTCCCCCGGAAAGGCGGGATGGAGGCAAAGGCCCCGTTGGCCAGGACCAGGCGGTCATAGGGAAATGTCCCGCCTCCGCTCGTCTCCACCGTCTGCGAGTCCCGATGAATCTCCCTTACCCGGCTGTCCAGATGGAGCTCGAGCCTCTGCTCCCGGTACCATTCTTCCTTGAACGCGAACAGGCGTTCGAAAGGAAGGTTCCCGGCCAGGTATTCGATGAGGTTGGGCCGCGGATAATACAGGTGTTTTTCATCCCCGAGCAGTACGATCTGGGCCTCGGGATCCAGTTCGCGCATGGTCTTGGCCAGGATGGTCCCGGACAGACCATTTCCTACGATGACAACTCGCATTTCAGGTTAGCGTTTTCTCCCGGAATAGTGCCGGGACTCAGCCCATCTTCTCGAAGAACTCTTTGCCCACGCCACACTGAGGGCAGACCCAGTCGTCGGGGATGTCCCCAAACGCGGTGCCGGGGGCGATCCCGCCGTCCGGGTCGCCCACTTCCGGGTTATAGATATAACCACAGGCCGTGCATTCGTATTTATCCATATCGATCCTCCTAAGATATTTGATTCCTCACACGCATGATCCCGAGTGCCTAATCCTCTTCCAGGACGTGCTCTTCGTATTTGACTTCCAGTTTGAACTTGTGGGCCTTCTCCTGTTCAGCCATGAAATCAAACAGCTTCTGCAGGTCGGGGTCATCCGAGCTGTTCTTCAATCGGGTGTACAGCTCCACAGCCCTCTGTTCTTTCTTGGAGGCGAAGATGAGAAGATCCTGAAAGTTCATCTCCGGTCCGGCGGGTTCCTCGACCAGGTAGTCGGAGATCTTGAGATCGAGGGCCCGCTCGGGCTTCAGGGATGCGATCTTCTGGGAGGTCAATTCCTTCAGAAGCCGCTTGTGGTTCTTTTCCTCTTCCTGAAGCTCCAGGAGCAGGTCTTTGAGACCGGGGGACTTGGCCTTCTCACTCATGCTGCCGTAGGCTTCGATGGCGTCTTCTTCCCGGGCGATAGCGAACTTGATGACATCTTCAAAGTCTGTGAATTCCATGATTCCTCCTTGTCGGTGGCGGGTGGATCTATTCGTCTTTTTTAGGCTGCATGGGCTTGCCGCAGCACACCAGTGTACCCATGCCGGACTTGACCACTTCAACTTCCTGCCCGCAGAGGGCACACACATAAACTTTGCCTTTTTCAGCCATTTCGGGACTCCTTTCAAGCTAATTTGCTAATGCAGCGGGCTCCTAATTATAGTGCACAGCCCATTGGGAATAAACCAAGTCTATTCATACCGCAAAAATGCGCCGTTGTCTATTGGACTTTGGTCTAATATGTATAAAATCTGGATTATTCATAAAAATGCCGATGCTTTTTTGAATGATTCAGGCGCCTGAGTTATTCACGAGTGGAGATTGCAGCAGATGCGAGGCGACGGCCCATGAAGGTGTGGTCGTCCACTCCGAGTGGGCCGCAACGATGCAGATGCTGTGAGATCCGCTCGCCCGAAGGGTAAGAATTGCCGATATAAAACAGACCCATTCCTTTGTATGTGAGTTAAGATCGGCAATTCTTATGAATGATTCAGGCGCCTGAGTTATTCACGGGTTGAGAAGGGCTTATAGATTGAAAGTGTCGGCAGTTTTTATGAAATTGTGAAAGTCGATCTCATTGGCGTCCAGGCCGCAGGAGTAGACATAGCGACTCGCTATCCGCGAGGCGAAAACGGCCCGGAGGTAGGCTTCGGGAACACGCCGCATGATCTTGGCGAATCCCAGTTCATCGACCAGCACATTGGGGCAGCAGCACTGGATGACATTCCGGAACAGCTTGCGGTCCTTGAACAGCTCGGAGGCATAGATCGCATCGGTCACGCTGTTGATCTTGTCGCTGATCCGGTCGGTCAATACCACCCTGGGGACGCCCTTTTTCTGGTATTCCCTGGAAATCACCCGGTATTCCAGCGTGGCATTCTTACGGATGATGTCGAGGATCTCTGCGATATACAGTTTCCGGAAGGCGGGGATCCGGTTGTTCCTCACGCACATTTTCTTCTCGTACTCCTCATCCGTGAGCGCCAGGCTGGCGAAGACTTCCAGAGAAGACGACGTCACCCCGCCCTTGTTGGCGGATGCATCCTTGAAGATGATGACACCCTTTTCCTCCAGGCGGAGGCGAGCACCCTGGGTCAGGAACAGATTGGCTCCCTCCGAGATGATTTTGAATCGGGGGTTGCCCTCTTCATCCAGGAACCGGTCCCAGTTGTTGATGTTGATGGAAGCCGGCCTTCCCCCGCAGGGCACAAAAAGATCGGCCTTGTACCTGGGATCAAGGTGGAAGGAGTTGCGAAATTCCAGCCCGCTCACCACCTTCTGGCCATCGGGCAGTGTGACATCCTTTTCGTCGACCCTGACCAGGAATCCCTGCTTGGAAAGATAGGACCTCCGGAACTGGTCGACCGGTTTACGGTCCCGGGCCAGCCGATTCAACTCCTTACGGTTCAAGCCATTGGGATCATAGAGGACCCCGGAGCCGTCGATGATCGCCAGGATCCGGTCTTTGGAGATGAGGATCTCGTTGCTGCCCAGGTCCCCGTCCGGCCCACCTGTCATGACCTTGGTGATCCGCTCTTCCTTCCAGCCCAGCTCATCCAGGACATTCAGGACATACTGGTGGACCGAATTCGTGGTCATCCCATAGAGATCGTGCGGGATCCCGCCCATGGACACGGGCCTTCCGGTGGAAAACGATTTCCAGTAGGGGTAATCCAGGGCTTTGGCGCGCAGGGAGGCCCACTCCATGAGGTCGGCGGTGCCTTCGTCCGGACCCAGGAACAGGACGATCTCGCTGCCGTGATAGTCCAGGATGTTGTCGTCCGGAACCAGCAGGTCGAGCAGCCCGTTGATGTATTTCTTGAAGGCACATTCCGCCTTGTCCTGAAATTTCCAACCCAGAAGAACCGTACCCTTGGAGCCGCCTTCCGGGATGTCCTTGTTCTTTCTATGCTGAGTATCGGCCAGGTTGTAATTCTCGTCAAAAATGAAATCCGAGTTGTTGATGTAGTTCTGGAAACTGTTGGAGCGGACGATCCGGATCCCTCCCCGTGAGATGTCCCGGAAACGGATGTGAAATCCCCTCAGCTCGATCCCGATCACATGGAAGATGCCGAAGGGTCGCCGGGGAAAATCCACCGGGTTCAGGAATCCAGGGTCGTACATGAAGGAGATAGAGATCTTTTCCTCTTTGTAGAAGTTGGTGCGGCGAATGGACCGGATGAAAAGCAGGATCGCCTGGAAGACCTCCCGGTCGACATCCACGGGGATCCGCCTCTGGATCTCGCCGGCGAGCCGCTCCAGGTCTTGCTCGATATCATGTGCGTCGACGAAAGGGCTGAATTTGCGGTCGAAAAGACGAAAAAGATCCTTGAGATACGTGTGGTTGTCGATCAGGGCGTCCCAGACCTTGGCCTCGGTAAAGGTATCTTTGGCCAGCTTGGTCTTCAAATTCCGCAGGATGCCCATGAGTTCCGGCGAGTCCCGCAGAACCTCGGCGATCTTCAGGTATTCCTCGTTGTCTCCAAACAGGAACTGATGTGCGAAACTCCAAGCGGAGACACCAAAGACCGTCTCCTGGGCCGTGAGTTTTCCCTGGCGGAACAGGGCGGACAGGGGACAGTCGGGCACCACATACACCAGCGTGATCTCAGAAACCAGGTCCTGCAGGAGCCCCTCGTCTTTGATCCTGTCGAGATAAAACACGTGCACGGTCTTGCCATTGGCAAACTGTTCGATGTACTTGCGGTTGGATACCAGCCGGTGGGAGTTGATCACATCCGAGATGTTGGAGAAGAACCGGCTGCTGGAGTCCCGGTTGGTGACGATCATGATGCGGTGCTCACCCGAGTCATTTTTCGTGGTCACTTCGATATAGGGCGTCTCCCACCCGAGGGATTTTTCCAATGCGTTCTGATAGCGCGCATACGTCGCCGGTGTCGTCGTTTTCAGGAAGTCCCGGCAGGCGATATCCTTGAGGTCTGTTTTTTCCGGAGTGATCTTATCCATACGGATGGTGGGTTTGTAAACCAGGTACATGCGCAGGTGCTCGGCGCCGCAGGCCTTGCCCGAGGTCCGGTACGACTGGATGCGGTAGTTGGGGTAGCGTTCCTCGATCCTGCGCTCGATCTCCATGGCCCGCCTGTGGTCGTCGTCCACCAGATAGATGGCTTCCTCTTCCGATTCGGTCTCCAGGTCTATTATGAGGTCCTTGTCCTTGCGCACCTTGGCCATGATCTCGGCCGCCTTGACGGCCTCGATATGGCCGGCGATGGTCTCGACGGGTGTGGTGCGATAATAATAGGGCGCCATCCCCAGCTTGGTGCAGAACCAGTCGATCTC
>JAUXEH010000080.1 GCA_030620655.1 Candidatus Aminicenantota bacterium
CAAGCAGAGAAACGGGCCCACCGGCAAGCTCTCGCTGGCATTTTTGAATAAATTCGCCCGGTTCAACGATCGCGAGTTCTATTCCCTCGAAGAATGAATCATGGCCTCAGAATCAAAGTCCTTCCCTTTCTCCACCCTTTTCTCTCAGGTCGGCCAGGTCGGCCTCATTTTCGGCCGGGCTGCGGCAGGCCTCTTTCGTAGGCCTTTCGAGAAGGAAAATTTCCTCCAGCAGCTCGAGGACATCGGCGTCCGGTCTCTGCCGGTGGTCACATTGACGGCGGCGTTCGGGGGCCTGGTCTTCGGGCTCCAGACCTACACCGGTTTCCATCGCTTTATCGGGCCCGGGTCCGAGGCCTACGGCGGGCCGGTCATTAGCCTGGGATTGACCAAGGAACTGATCCCCATCCTGGTGGGCCTGATGATCACGGGTCGGGTCGGATCTGCCATGGCCGCCGAGATCGGAACCATGAAGATCACCGAGCAGATCGATGCCCTGTACAGCCTGGGTGCCGACCCGGTGCGCTACCTGGTCACGCCCCGGCTCCTGGCGAGCGTCCTCATGATGCCGATACTGGTCCTGTACGGGGACATCATCGGGATCGCCTGCGGATATCTCTATAATATCATGATGGGGGTCAACCAGCACATCTATCTCAAGAACACCCTGCTGTACATGGAGTTCTGGGATGTTTTCACCGGGTTGATCAAGGCTTCTGTCTTCGGTGGCATGATCGCCGTGATCGGCTGCTGGCAGGGCTTGGAGGCGCGAGGCGGGGCCGAGGGCGTGGGCAGAGCCGCCACGCGTGCGGTCGTGGTCGCCAGCATCGGGGTCCTGATCCTGAACTTCTTCCTCAGCAAGGCCCTGCCCGCGGATCTGGTGATATGATCGAGATTCAGGGGCTCCACAAGTCCTTCGGCAGCAATCGGGTTCTCCAGGGTCTCGATCTGACCATCCGGAGAGGGGAAACCCTTGCGATTATCGGACAGAGCGGCTCCGGTAAGAGCATCCTGATCAAGCACATGATCGGGTTGATACGGCCCGACCGGGGCCGGATCATCGTAGATGGGGTTGACATCTGCTGCCTGTCGAGAACCGCTCTGTATGATGTGCGTAGCAAATTCGGGCTCCTGTTTCAGGCATCGGCCCTCTTCGATTCGCTCACCGTGGCCGAGAATGTGAGGTTCGGCCTGGAGCGCTATCGGGAGTTTCCCCCGGACAGGATCCGGGAGATCGTCCGGGACTGCCTGGCCAAGGTGGGGCTGCGGGACGTGGAAGACCTCATGCCTTACGAGCTGAGCGGCGGCATGAAGAAACGGGTGGGGCTGGCTCGAGCCATCGCCTACGGGCCGGAGATCATGCTGTACGACGAGCCCTCTACCGGCATCGATCCTATCCGCGCCGATGCCATCAATGAGCTGATCCTCCGCATGCAGCAGGAGATGAACATCACCTCGGTTGTGATCACGCACGATATGACCAGCGCATACAAAGTTGCAGACCGGATAGCCATGCTCTATAATGGGAAGATCATCCAGATCGGAGCTCCCGATGAGATCCGGAACAGCGCCGACCCGATCGTCCAGCAGTTCATCCACGGGAGCGCCGAGGGGCCGATCAAGGAATATTGATACGAAAATCCAGCCGTTCGAAAGAACGGGTTGTAGGAAGATACGATGAAGCGTGAGATCAAGATAGGGATATTTCTGACTGTAGCGCTCGGCATAGCCGCCGCCTTTGTCTTTGTCGTGGGCGATCTGGGCACTCTCTTCGACAAGCCTGGCTATGAGGTCCTCCTCTATTTCGACTCCGCCACAGGCCTGGAGAAACGGACCGGTGTACGCCTGGCCGGGGTCAAGGTCGGCTATATCAAGGACATCCGGCTGAAGGACAACCAGGCGGAGGTGGTCCTGAGGATCGACCAGGAGGTGGAGTTCCGGACGGACAGCCGGGCCACCCTGGCTGCTCTGGGGCTGCTGGGGGAAAAGTACATCGAGATCATTCCCGGGAAGAGCGGCCCCATCTGCCTTCCCGGAGGCAGCATCGAGGTCGTCCCGGCCATGGGGCTGGAACAGCTGGGTGGCGAGCTGGCGGACGTGAGCGGTGAGATCCAGGAGACGAGCCGCGTGCTGCGGGAGCTGCTGGGGAGCCCGGACTCCCGGTCGAACCTCACCCTCATCCTGGAAAACATGGCGGCCTTCGCGAACGATCTCAGGGAATTTTCCCGGGCGAACTCCTCTGCCGTCAACGAGGGCATCCAGAAGGGAAGCCGTGCCATCGACAATTTCGATGCCAGAGTAGAATCCCTCTCCGCCAGCCTGGACGAGCTGGCCGTGCTGCTGCGCGACGTGGTGGCGGAAAACCGTGACAGCGTGAGTCAAAACCTGGAAAACATCCGGGTCCTGCTGGAAAAAGCGGACAAATCCTTGACCACGCTGGATGAGACCCTCAATAAGATCAACCAGGGAGAAGGCACCCTGGGCCGGCTTATCCAGGAAGAAGACCTGTACGAAGACGCCCAGAAGGCCGTGGGCGATGTCCAGAAGGCCGTTGAGCCTGTCTCGAGCTTCCGGGGCGGAGGAGCGCTTCATTTCAACTACTACTCCGATCCGGACGAGATCAAGAGCTACCTGACCTTGAGCTTCTGGCCGGCGGCCGATAAGTTCCTCCTGGGCCAGGTGATACAGGATCCCTTTCTGGATATATTCACCTATTCCCTGCAGGGAGGCATGCGCTGGGGAGACATACAGGCCAGGGCGGGTATCATGGAATCGGAGATCGGGGGGGCCTTGGACTTCTATGCTTTCCGGGATCGGGTGCGGATCAGCGTCGAGCTTTTCGACCTCAACCGCGATGTGTCCCCGCACTTCCGCATTCAGGGCAGTTTTTCCCCGGTTCGATACGTGTCCCTCCTGTTCGGCCTGGATGATTTCGGACTCAAGGAGAAGCGGGAGCTCTTTTTCGGGCTGGGACTTATTATATGACGAAAACGGCATCCACCTTTGTCTGCCAGAGCTGCGGGTTCCAGTCCCCCAAATGGCTGGGACGCTGTCCGAGCTGCAGTGAATGGAACTCCCTGATTGAGGAGGCGGCCGAAGAGACAGCCGCGGAATTCGCCTTTCCCCCATCGGAACCTGTCCTCTACCAGGATGTGAAAGAAGCCGCCAAGCATAAGATCCAGACCGGGATCGCCGAGCTCAACCGGGTTCTCGGGGGAGGCGTGGTCCTGGGGTCGCTGGTGCTCATCGGCGGGGAGCCCGGAATCGGGAAATCCACCCTGCTCCTCCAGGTGAGCCGGGATTTTGCCGCCGGAGGCAGCAGGGTGCTGTATGTCTCGGGCGAGGAATCCCTGGAGCAGATCAAACTCCGCGGGTCCCGGCTGGGGATCGGCGGGGGCGACCTCTACCTACTGGCGGAGACCAACATGGAGAGGATCATCGCCCAGGCGGAAAAACTCGCGCCGCGCATCCTTATCCTGGATTCGGTCCAGACGGTGCATTCGTCCCGGCTGACCTCAAGTCCTGGGAGCATAAGCCAGGTGCGCGAGGTTGCCAACCAGGTCTTCCGGTTCGCGAAAAAGAACCAGGTCTCCTCGTTTCTGGTAGGCCACATCACCAAGGAGGGCGCCCTGGCCGGGCCCAAGACGCTCGAACACATGGTTGACGTGGTGCTGTATTTTGAAGGCGAGCGGGATCACAGCCACCGCGTGCTGCGGGCCCTGAAGAACCGCTTCGGCCCGGTCTCGGAGCTGGCGGTCTTTGAGATGGGGAGCCGCGGCCTGGAAGCTATCGCCAATCCCTCGGCATTTTTCCTCAAGGAAAGGCCGATCGATGCGGCGGGGAGCGTCGTGGTCTGCACACTGAAGGGGTCCCGGCCGCTGCTGGCCGAGATCCAGGCCCTGGTCTCCGCGACCTTGTACTCGGGGAATCCGCGGCGGATGTCCATCGGTCTCGACCACTTCCGGACCGGCATGCTGCTGGCGGTGATGGAGAAGAAGATGGGCTTCGGTTTCGGAGGGGAGGACATCCACCTCAATGTGGCCGGCGGCCTGAGCATCGATGAGCCCGCGGTGGACCTGGGGGTGGTGACGGCCGTCGTCTCCTGTATTAAGAACCGCCCCATCCCGACCGGGATGACGGTCCTGGGCGAGGTAGGCCTCAGCGGGGAGATCCGCTCCGTGAGCCGGCCCGTGGCCCGGGTCAAGGAGGCCGCCCTGCTGGGATTCGAAACGGTCGTGCTTCCGAAGGGGAACCTGGAGGCGCTGGCGAAGGAAGACCTCCCGGGCATCGAGCTCCATGGGGCAAGCCATATCCAGGAAGCGTTGGGATTCATATTTTAGCATTTCATATATAATGAGGTTTTTCATGAGCATTTTTATCTTTCGTCTTGTGGTGGCGGCCTTCATAACCCTGGCGGGGTATTTTTTCCCGCCTTTCAACCTGCATCCTTACTATGGCGCGCTTACGGGATTCCTGCTCTGCGTCCTGATCATCTATTTAGAGACCGTGATCCGCAGGAGCCAGTTCAAGACCATCTGGAGCTCCACCCTGGGGACCTTTGCCGGAGTTATTTTGGGCTGGGCCCTGGGGTCCGTGTACCAGACCATCTCCCAGGACGAAACCACGGCCAACTTCATCCGGGTGTTCTTTCTAATCATCATGCCGTATATTGGATTCCTGGTGGGTTCGAAGAAATCGGAATGGCTGATCCCGGCCCATCTGATGCGCTTCTTCAAGGAGAAGACAACGGGCCGTACCCATAAGATCCTGGATACCAGCGTCATCATCGACGGCCGGATCGCGGACATCTGTGACACATCGTTCATAGAGGGATCCCTGATCGTGCCCCAGTTCATACTCAAGGAGCTGCAGCTGGTGGCGGATTCCTCCGACAGCGTCAAGCGCCAGCGTGGGCGGCGCGGCCTGGAGGTCCTGGATAATCTCCAGAAATCCAAAGAGGTCAACATCATCTTCACCGAGCTGGACTTTCCCGATGTGGTCGACGTGGATTCCAAGCTGATCGAGCTGGCCAAACACATGGACGCCAAGATCGTCACCAACGACTTCAACCTGCACAAGGTGGCCAAGCTCCAGGGCATTTCCGTACAGAACATCAACGAGCTGGCCAACGCCCTCAAGCCCGTGGTGCTGCCCGGGGAATCGATCCGGGCGTTCATCCTCAAGGAAGGGAAGGAAAAGGACCAGGGCGTGGCCTACCTGGACGACGGCACCATGGTCGTCGTCGACAACGCACGCAAGATGATGGGGCAGACCATCGATGTCACCGTGACGTCGGTGCTGCAGACCACGGTGGGGAAGATGATCTTCGGCCGATACAACGGAGAGGCTTGAGGAGGGCCCCATGACACAGCAAAGCCAGGCGGAAAAATACGAGTTCCAGTCCGAGATCAGGCAGCTTCTGAACATCCTGGTCTATTCCCTGTACAAACACAAAGATGTCTTCGTGCGGGAACTGATATCCAATGCCGTGGACGCTCTCAACATGGTTCGCTTCGAGAGCCTGACACGGGAGGATGTGGAAGACAAGGATGCCGAGCTGCGCATCGACATCGGATTCAACGAGAGCCGGAAAACACTGATCATCGAGGACAACGGCGTGGGCATGACCAAGGAGGAGCTGATCGAGAACCTCGGGACCATCGCCCATTCCGGGACCATGGATTTCCTCAAGCGGCTGGTCGAGACCGAGGAAAAGGACCGGGTCGACCTGATCGGCAAGTTCGGCGTGGGCTTCTACTCCAGCTTCATGGCCGCCAAGGAGATCCATCTCTACACGCGCTCCTTCCGGAAAGGCAGCAAGGCCTGGCTGTGGAAATCCAAGGGCGCCGCCGATTACACCATCGAGGAGACGGTCAAGAAGAAGCGGGGCACCCGGATCGAGCTTTTTCTTAAGAAAGAGGACAAGGAATTCCTGGAGAAGACCCGCATCCAGGGCATCCTGGCCCGCTATTCCAAGTTCGTCCCCTTCCCCGTGTACGTGGAGAACGAGAGGCTGGAGGTCATGGAGGCCATCTGGTCCCAACCCAAGTCCAGCCTCCAGGAACAGGACTACATCGAGTTCTACAAGTTCCTGGAGAACACCCAGGAGGAGCCCGAGACCTGGCTCCACCTCTCTTCGGATGCCCCCGTCCAGTTCAGCGCCATCCTGTATGTGCCCAAGATTTCGTTCGAGCAGATGGGGCTCTTCAAGACCGAACCCGGAGTGGACCTGTACTCACGCAAGGTGCTGATCGAGAAGGGCTCCCAGGACATCATGCCCGAGTACCTGCGGTTCATGCAGGGGGTCATCGATTCCGAGGACATCCCGCTCAACATCTCCCGGGAAACCATACAGAGCAACGTCAAGATCGACAGGATCCGCAAGTACGTGCTGAAGCAGCTCCTTTCCCACCTGAAAAAGATCAAGGACAAGGACCGCGAGCAATACCTGCGTATCTGGAGCCATTTCAGCCGGAACCTCAAGGAAGGGGTCGCCACCGACCCGGACAACCAGGGCAAGCTCGCCCCCCTGCTGCTCTTCCACTCCTCCAAGAAACCCAAAGACACCCTGCTGGATCTCAAGGAATATGCCGGCGGCATGGCCGAGGACCAGAAGGAGATCTATTACCTGACCGGGCTGGACCTGGAGAGCCTGGAGAAGGATCCCGCCATGGAGGCGTTCCGGGAAAAGGACCTGGAGGTCCTGTTCCTGGACGATCCGCTGGATGAGTTCGTGGTGGAGCACCTGCGGGAATACCAAGGCAAGCCGTTCAAGCGGGCGGAGAGCGCGGACATCAAGGTCAAGGCCGAGAAAGCCAGGGACAAGGACCTTCAGAAACATGCGGAGGCGTTTGTCGAGTATCTGAAGGTGACCTATGGGGGGCGGGTGGCGGATGTCCGGGTATCGGAACGGTTGGTGGACAGCCCCTGCCTCCTGGTGGATCCCTCAGGGGGCCCCTCCGTCCATGTGGAGAGGATCCTCAAGATGGCCCATAAGGACTACCAGTTCACCCGCAAGGTCTTCGAGATCAATCCCGACAATCCCCTGATAGGCGAAATGGTCCGGATTCACGCCGCCAAGCCCGCCTCTCCCCTGCTCAAGGAGCTGGCCCTCCAGCTTCTGGACAACATGCTGCTGCGGGAGGGGGTGATCGAGGACATCGAGGCCGTGGTCCCCCGTGTGCAGCAGATTATGCTGCAGGCGGCCAAGGCCGTCCGCACGCCTGCCCGCAAAAAACCTTCCGGGGCCAAGGGCTGAACGCCATGCGTACGGCCGTCGTCATCGTTTCCGCCGGGCTGGGGGAGCGGTTCGGGGCGGCCAAACACGAGGTCCTGCTGGCCGGCCGGCCGGTGCTGGAGTGGTCTCTCGAGGCCTTCCATTCGACCCCCGAGATCGGCGGCATCGTCCTGGTTCTGCGGGACACAGCCGGAGGGGAGGCGCTCCGGCGGCGCTTCCCCAAGATCATGTCGGTCGCAACGGGAGGAGAGGAGCGGCAGGACTCGGTCCGGGCGGGGTTTCAAGAACTGGACCCGGGAGGCTGGGATGTCGTGCTGGTCCACGATGGGGTCCGGCCTCTAGCCGATGGGCCTCTGATCCGGCGTGTGATCGAGGCGGCCGCCGCCACCGGGGCCGCGGTCCCGGTTATCCCGGTGGAAGACACACTGAAGGAAGTGGCTGGGGGGATCGTGCGAGCCACCCTTGATCGGACCCGGGTCTTCCGCAGCCAGACGCCGCAGGGCTTTCAATATGCCCTGCTCAAGGAGGCGCTGGACGAGGCCGAAAGGAACGGGTTTTCCGGGACGGACGAGGCCGCCCTGCTGGAACGCATGGGCCGGGGAGTGGCGGCTGTACTCGGGGCGCGCTCGAACATCAAGATCACCACGCCGGAGGATCTCAAGATAGCGGAGGATTACCTTGACGCATTGTAGGACGGGAATCGGTTACGACATCCATAGGCTGGAAGAGGGACGCAGGCTGGTCCTGGGTGGGGTGCAGGTCCCGCATGCCAAGGGACTTCTGGGCCATTCGGATGGGGACGTCCTGATCCATGCCGTCATCGACGCCCTTCTGGGGGCCATGGGAGAGAAGGACATCGGGCAGTGTTTTCCCGATACCAATCCCGCCTACAAGAACATCCCGAGCACCGAGCTGCTGGTATCGGTCGCTATCCAGCTCAAGCAGAGAGATTATGAGGTGGTGAACGTCGACAGCATCATCATCGCCGAGGAGCCCAAGCTCAATCCCCACATCCCGGGCATGAAGAGCATCCTGTGTCCCATCCTAGGGCTGAGCCTCAAGGACCTGGGCATCAAGGCCAAGACCCGGGAGGGGATGGGGGACATCGGACAAGGTCGAGCCATCGAGGCCTGGGCCACCGCCACGATCGCGGCCCGCTCCTGATCCGGCTACCGGATTCACAGACCTATTCCCCTCATATCGAACCAGCAGTTGGGTTATAATTTGGCTCACGGACGGGAGTAATGGATTTACTGAATGCGTCTGCTTTTTCCATACATATAGACGTCGCAGACCAGGCAAGCTGAAACGTCAGCCCGATGATTTTCCCCAGCGAGGAAACTTACCTTATTCCTCGGCTCGCTCTCCTCCGGATGGCTTCCTCATCAGCTTGCCTGACCGATCTAGTAGCCAATACGGTTTTTGCATGGCATACGCTGGGGTGAAGCCCGGAGGGCTATCTGGTATACTTAGGCATAAGGAGACACCGAATGAACGAAGACCAAGTGCGGGTGCGGTTCGCACCCAGTCCCACAGGGCTGCTGCATGTGGGTAATGCCCGGACCGCGCTGTTCAACTGGCTGTATGCGCGGCAGCATCGGGGAGCCTTTGTCCTGCGCGTGGAGGATACCGATGTCGAGCGGTCGGCCCCTGAGTACGAGCGGAAGCTGATCGAGGACCTGCGCTGGCTGGGGCTGGATTGGGATGAGGGGCCGGACACGGGAGGCCCCTTCGGCCCCTACCGGCAGTCGGCCCGGCTGGAAACCTATTCCGCCCACACCAAGACCCTGTTGGAGGCCGGGAAGGCCTATTACTGCTTCTGCCCCCCGGAAGATCTGGAAAAGGAGCGCCAGGAAGCCCGGGCCGCAGGGAAAACTCCCGTCTACAGCGGGAAGTGCCGCTCGATCCCCGGAGACGAAGCCTTGGGGCGTGTCGCCGACGGGGAAGCGGCATCGGTGCGGCTGCGTACGCCGGGGCAGGGAGAGTTCCGCTTCGACGACCTGGTACGTGGGACCGTGACCTTTGATCTCGCGGTCGTGGGCGATCCGGTGCTGGTGCGCTCCACCGGCCTGCCCGCCTATAACTACGTCGTGGTCATAGACGATTTTCTCATGCGCATCACACATGTGATCCGGGGAGAGGACCATCTCGCCAACACCGTACGCCAGATCCTCACCTACCGGGCCTTGGACTGCCCCCTCCCGCAGTTCGCCCACCTCTCCATGGTGATGGGGGCGGACAACACTCGCCTGAGCAAACGGCACGGGGCTACGGCCGTCGATAAGTTCAAGCGGGACGGGTACCTGGCCTCTTCCCTGTTCAACTACCTGGCCTTGCTGGGCTGGGCCCCGCCCGATGGGAACGAGGTCCTGGATAGAGACGAGCTGGTTCGCCTCTTTGACCTGGGGCGGGTGAGCCGTTCGGCGGCCATCTTCGATTACGGCAAGCTCCACTGGCTCAACCGCCAGCACATCAAGCGCCTTCCACCCCGCGCCAAGGCTGAGGAGGCTCTCCCGCACCTGCAGGCCGCCGGATTCCTGCCCCAGGAGATGACGGATGCTCACTGGTCCTGGCTGGAGCAGGCCGTGGAAGCTTTTAGCGAGAGGGTAGACACCTTTTCTGACCTGAAGGACAGCTTGGCCCAGATCTTCGACTTTTCCCTGGAGCATCTGGGTGAGCAGGAGTGGAGCGACCTCAAGGGGGAATGCGGGAAACGGGTCGTCAGGTCCTTTGCCGGGTTGCTGGCCGGGATCGATCGGCTGGACTTTGCCGCCTTCGCTGAGATGACAAAGGCCATAAAGGGCGAGACCGGCTGCAAGGGTCGGGACCTCTATCATCCCCTGAGGATCGCCCTGACGGCCCGGAGCTCCGGGCTGGACTTGGACAAATTCATCCCGCTGGTGGAATCCGGGGCTGCCCTCGACCTCCCCAGGCCATTGAAGAGCTGTTCCGAGCGGGTGGCGGAGGCCCTGTCTTTTTTTTAGAGGTCGCCCTTGAACTGGAGTTCGGGTTTGAAATTGATCCAGCGGTTGAGCAGCATAGGCGCAGTAGTCCCGGCGGATGGCGACGTTGATCAGGATCATGCCCACCACCACGCCGAAACAAAGCTGTGAACCGCCGACCGACCAGATCTTCTTCAAACCGGAGGTCTGTCTGTAACCTAGAGCAACGGATTCCTAATCCGTGTGTCGCCGGTTCGAGTCCGGCCAGGGGTACCAGCTTTCCTCTGGAAGGCCTCATTTTCAGCTTGATCAACCGTATCCAATTTGAGGCAAGTTTAGGCATTCTGCGTGACCCCAGCGTGACTTAAGGAGAGGTCTGCTCCATGAGTTGACATCCGAACCCAAGAGCATGAAAAATTGACTTTTCATTTAGACTATAGTCCAATTGACAAATCCAAATCGCTGTCATAGGATTTATGTATTTCGAAACAAAATAACGAATAAAGCAATATATGAAACGATATCTAAAATGGCTACTTGTTCTGATCGGAATCGTTGTCATCCTTTATTTAAGAGCGAA
>JAUXEH010000324.1 GCA_030620655.1 Candidatus Aminicenantota bacterium
AAGCCATCCGGAGGCGAGCGGGCATGGTTCCTCGAAGAGGAGAGCGAGCCGAGGAATAAGGTGATTTTTCTCGCTGGGGAAAATCACCGGGCTGACGTTTCAGCTTGCCTGACTGTTGCTTTGTCACGGCTTTGGAAATGCTTACGTGGAATAGGCCCTGATTGATAATCCGGGGCATGTGGGTTAAACTAATCGTATCATGAAGGGTAAGGCTCTGCTGCTGGTTTGGATGTGTGCGGCAATCACTCTCGGCATCCTCGCCCAGGAGGCTCCGCTCAAGCTCAAGGTGGTCACCGATCAGGCCAACATCCGGAAGGAACCCGACATCGGCAGCCCCATCGTCCACATGGCACCTCGGGGCACGGTCCTGGAGGGGCAGAGCAAGGGGGGCGAATGGTACCGGGTCTCATTTATCTCCGACCGCGGTCAGGCAGTAGAAGGTTTTGTGCACGATAGCCTGGTCGTCGTCATATCCCGGCTGCCGGAAACAAAACAGCCGGAAAAGGAGCCGCCGCCCGTGGAAAAAACCCCACCAGCCCAGGAACAGCGGACAGAGACCGCCGAGCCACCTCCAGTCCCCTCCAGGCAGCGGCCACAGCTTCGCCTTTCCCTGGGAGGGGGAGGTTCCTACCGGGCCGTGGGGGACCTAAACACAGGCGCACAGGGCCTGGCCGATTATAATGCCGATGTGCTGGCAAGCCCGGGAGACGCTGCCATCAATCCCCTGCATCTGACCTGGCTCTTCGGGGCAGAATTCCAGGGCGAACTGCTGCCCGGCCTGTTCCTAGGATTGGGCCTGGATTATCTGAGGGGCAGCCGCGAGAGCGGTGTCTTTTATTCCGGGAGCGCCGAACCGGTGACCTACACCACCCGCCCGGAAATAAGAGCCCTGCCCCTGCGCCTGAGCCTTTCCTATTTCATCCTCCCCCGGTTATACATCAAGGGCGGGATGGAATATTATCTCGCACACTGCAGCTATTACTACCGACTTCAGCGGGGTGAACTCTGGGAAGAATGGGCGGGCGAGGCCAGTTCCCAGGGCTTGGGCCTCATGGCGGGATTGGGGCTGGACATGGATATCAGCCCGGGCTTCTCATTCTTTGCGGAGCTCACCGGACACCTTGCCAAGCTCCGGGACTTCGAAGGGACCGATACCTACAGCAACTCGCAGGGGATCACATCAAAGGAAGACGGGATGCTTTACATCTACCAGGGTCATGTCTCGGCCCAGACCTCTTATCCTCTGGTTTTTATCCGGGATCGGAAGCCGGCCGAAGCCGGGGTATCCGATGCACGCCTGGCCGAAGTCGACTTCTCAGGCGTGGCCTTACGCTTGGGCTTCTCCTTCCGCTTCTGAATCCACCCTCATATCGGGCCGCTCCACGACCGGTTATTGTGCCTCTGCCCCGGATGCGTCTCTTTCCCCCGGGTGTTCGAAAAAGATGTAGCGGGGGCTGGCGTCCAGAGTGACCGTTCGGCCTGTCACGGCGAGTTCCTCTCCATCGCGGCCGACCACCCGTTTGATCGGGCTCGGGAAGCAGAAATCGACCGTTTCCTGCTCGGTCCAGCCTACGGCAAACACTTCCTTTCCCTGGCAGAAGTTAAAGATCCAGGCCTCGGGATGCATGAAGCGGCCCTGGAACACGCTGTGTCCACAGAATCTCTTCAAGGTCTTCAGGGCATAAAAAGAGGGGCGCTTGCGCCAGGTTGAGGACCGGCTGTCGACCAAGCCGTATCCCGGCGCGACCAGCTGCCACCAGTAAATCCTGTCCACCCACCCGGAGCACAGGCAGAGGAGATAGTACCGGACCAAGTAATCCGCCTGCTCCTCCTCGCTTACATTGGGCCGGCCCGCCGCCGGCGAATACTCACCCGTGTCTTTGAGAGGCCAGTTGACCTCCGTGATCCACAGTTCCTTCCCTTTCCGCGAACAACTGTCCACGATCGCCCTCAGCAGCGCCAGTTTCCTGGTTGTGTCCCAGCCGAACTGCCTGCCCTCGGGCGGGCCGGTGCGGTCGACATACAAGAGGGAACTTATGATGTCGTAATCGACGTGTTTCAGCACCGGCGGGTAGAGGTGGAACTCGAAATCGATGACCGCCGGCCCCACCAGCCGGACTTCGTGCTCACGCGCCGCCGCCAGGGCCGCATGGGCCAGACGTAGGTATTCGCGGTGGTCCCAGACCCCCCATTTGGTGCGGTTCCAGGCGTGACCCACTTCGAAGAGCGCGCCCTCTCTCCCGAAGCGGGAAAAGACCTCCGCCAGGAAGCGATCCCAACCCTGGGGCTCTAGCACGTCCTGCCGCCGCTGCAGGAGTGCCACCAGGACCTCGATGCCCGCTCCCCGCATCCTTGCCAGAAACCGCTCATACATCTCCAGCCTTTCCCGTTCCCAGGAGGGGATGCGCAGCAGGCTCTGTGTGATGCCCAGTTCCCCGAGCAGGTTCACCAGAGCCTGTTCCTGCCCTTCCTCAGCGACAGGGGAGACAGCGACGGCGAAGGGGTCGTCTATGGAGGCCGGGAATTGATAGGAAAAACTGCGAAGGAAGCGGTACTGCATGAGTACCGGGACCGATTTCCAGAGGTTGGACCCGATCAGGCCCAGATAACCGGGCGCATGCATCAGATGGCGGAGGAAGCGCCCGCCACGGGAGCCGACATTATGCGGCTGGTCGGCGTGGGGGTTCCACCGGAAGGTCTCCTTCATGGTCTTTACGGTATCCACGGCATGCGCTCGGTTATCCGGCTACGCAGCCTGCCTGTATTTTCAGGAACCATACCACCCTCTTCCTGACCTGTCAAACCCGAACCAGGGGCCTCACACAGGCCGGATTGACGGGCCGGGCGGCATGGGATAAGATAGGGAATACATAGGAGAAAAACCGATCATGATCGACAAAGAGCTGCTCGATATCCTGGCGTGCCCGGTGTGCAAGACCGAGATCAAACAGACCGCGGACGAGACGGGCTTGAAGTGCCTGCAGTGCCACAGGGTCTATCCCATCAAGGAAGGCATTCCCGTCATGATCCCGGACGAGGCGACCATTGAGCCGGATAGAGCGACCAAAGATTGATCCTGCCGTTGTTGAGAAAATCCTCCTGGTCAGGCTGAGGCGCATCGGCGACATACTGATGACCACGCCCGCTGTCCGGGCCATCCGAGAACGTTACCCCCACGCCCACATGACCTATGTGGTGGAGGAGCCCTACCGGGCCCTGGTGGAGGGGAACCCGGACCTGGATGAGGTCGTGGTCTTTCCCAGGAAACTGAGCGCAGGGGAGTTCCTGGGGCTGATGCGGCCCCTTCAGCACCAGAAATTCGACCTCCTCATCGACTTCCACGGGGGTCCGCGGGCCTTCTGGATCACCCTGTCCTCCCGGGCCCGCCGGAAGGTCGGCCACCGGCTGAGATTCAAACACCACTTCTACCACCTCACCCTCCCCCGGACCGGTGCCCGCCACTCCGTGGAGGACCACTTCGACCTGGCGAGGGCCGCGGGGGTGGAGAACGAAGACATCCCTCGGCTGATCATGCCCCCGCCCCTGGAGCATGAAGAGGCCGGGATCGAG
>JAUXEH010000297.1 GCA_030620655.1 Candidatus Aminicenantota bacterium
CCGACAAGCCTTGCATCTGAAACAACCTCGAACCGCACAGAATATAAATTACCTCTACTAACCTATAGCCCGACAAGCCTCGCATCTGAACCACTCTAGAGCCGCAAAGAATATAAATTTCCACCCTTCATTTCACGGGGAATTACAGTACTCTCGGATTGGAGAACGAATATTCAACTCGAGGCTCAGTTTTAAACTAGATCAAGTTCTGTCAAGATCGATTTGATTTTGGATTTGGCCTGGTCGTCCAGGGGGAGCAGGGGCAGCCGGCAGGGGCCGCCGTGGAATCCGCGCAGGTCCAGGGCGTGTTTGGCTCCGGGGATGCCGTAGTATTTGGTGATGGCCTGGTTGAGCGGCACCACCTCCATCTGGAGGCGCTTTCCTTCCTCCCAGTTCTGCTCCAGAAAGTGGGCGTAAAGCCGGATGCACAGCTCAGGGGCCACGGCGGCCAGCGTGAGGATGCCGCCGCTGGCTCCCAGATGGAGGGCGGGCAGGAGGATGCTTCCCGCGCCCAGCAGGAAGGTGGAGCCCGGGGCCATGAACGGGAAAGCCTCCTCCAGAAGAGTCAGGTTACCGGAAGAGTCCTTGACTCCCAGGATGTTGGGATGCTGTGAGAGCTCGACGATCAGCCCCGGGGGCGGCGTGATCCCCGTGTTCTGAGGGATGCTGTAGACGAGAACCGGGATGCGGGCCTGATCGGCGACGGATAGATAGTAGGCTTTAAGGGCGTCCGGCGACATCAGTCCCTTGTAGTAGTGGGGGAGGACGATCAGGGCGGCATCGGCCCCCAGGTCGGCGGCCTGGTTCGTGAAAGCGATGGTTTGGCGCGCCGAGGCACGGGCCGTGCCCGCGATGAGCTTGCGCCCGGGGCCGGATGCTTCTCGGGCCGTTCCCAGGAGCGAGAGGCATTCCTCGTCGGTCAGGTGGATGGCTTCGCCCGTGGATCCGCCGACCACGTATCCGGCCAGGTCCCACTGGTTGTATTTCTCGATGTTTTCCCGGAATCTATCCAGGGCTACCTCATCGTCTTCAAAAGGTGTGGTGAGGGCGGCGAAAATGCCTTGGTAATCCGCGGTCATGGCTTCTCCTCTTTTCGTAAGTCACTCATCTTCGTCTAAGCGTAACGCTTCTATCTCCCGCAGCTGTGTCTCCGAGAAACCGAAATAGTGCCCGACCTCGTGCTCCACGACATCGCGCACTTTCTGTCGGATCTCCTCTTCGGTGGGACAGATCCGCTCGATGGGGCCCTGGTAGATGGTGATGACGTCCGGGGCGACGTTCCCGTAGTAGGGGCCCCGGTGCTTATACGGTACCCCATGGTAGATCCCCAGGATGTTGCGGGATTCCGGATGCCAGTCATCGACCAAAACGGAGATGTTTTTCAGGTGTTTCCGGAAGCTGCGGGGGAGTGAGCGCACCGCCTCTTCCACCAACTGCTCGAACCGCTCCCGCTGCACGCCGTCTCTCCTTTTCCTATGTCAGGGTGATGCGCTCCATGTCGTTCATGTAGGGCCGGAGGGCTTTCGGAACGACAACGGTCCCATCCGCCTGTTGGTAGCATTCCAGGATGGCGCTCACCGTGCGGCCGACAGCGACACCCGAACCGTTCAGGGTGTGTACGAATTCTGGTTTGGCCTTGGGATCTCTCTTGAAGCGGATGTTGGCCCGCCGGGCCTGGAAGCTCTCACAGTTCGTGCACGACGAGATCTCCAGCCAGGCGTTGCGGTTGGGCATCCAGAGCTCCAGGTCGTAGGTCTTGGCACCGGCAAAACCCAGGTCTCCGGTGCTGAGTGACACCACACGGTGGTGCAGCCCCAGGCGCTGCAGCACGGTCTCCGCGTTCTGTGTCATGAATTCCAGCTCTTGGTAAGAGTTCTCCGGCAGCACGAAGCTCATCATCTCTACCTTGTTGAACTGGTGCTGGCGCACGAGCCCCCGGATGTCCTTGCCGTAGGAACCCGCCTCAGAGCGGAAGCATGGTGTGTAGGCCACGAACCTCCGGGGCAGCAGAGACCCGTCGAGAATCTCGTCCCGATAGAAATTGGTCAGGGGGACCTCGGCCGTGGGGATCAGGTACCAGGAGTATCCGCGCAGCTTGAAGAGGTCTTCCTCGAACTTGGGCAGGTTGCCTGTGCCGGTCAGGCTGGCCTCGTTGGCGATAAAGGGGGGGATGACTTCCCTGTACCCCCGTTCCCGGGTGTGTATGTCCAGCATGAAGTTGATGAGCGCCCGTTCCATGAGCGCTCCCGCACCCAGATACACGGCAAAGCGGGGGCCGGCTATCTTGGAGGCGCGTTCGAAATCCAGAATGTCCAGGTCAGACCCGATCTCCCAGTGGGGGCGGGCCGGGAAGTCGAACTCGGGCTTTGTCCCGAAGGTGCGGACCTCCTGATTATCCTTTTCCGACAGGCCGACCGGAACGGATTCGTGCGCGAGGTTGGGGATGTTGAGCAGGATGGGGTGGAGTTTTTCATCCACTCCACGCAGATTTTCGTCCTGGGTCTTGATCGCGTCCGAGACCTGTTTCATGGCCTTGATGCTCTCTGCGGCGTCTTGGCCCTCCTTTTTCATCTGACCGATGAGCTTGGAGGTCCGGTTCTGTTCGGCGCGGAGTCTCTCCACCTCGTGCAGGAGGGCCTTGCGCCGGGCGGAAAGGTCCAGGAATTCGGTGAGATCGAGCTTCATGCCGCGGTGGGCGGTCTTTTCGATGACGAGTTCCGGGTTTTCCAGTATGAATTTGGAGTCCAGCATAGGCCGATTATATCTTAAAAAAGGGGACAGGTGCAAAATAAGAAAGGGGACAGGTTCATTTTTTATGTGCTACAATAGTCTTCACCTTAGCGGAGGGATGGCCGAGTGGTTGAAGGCGGCGGTCTTGAAAACCGCTTCACGAGCGATCGTGACGGGGGTTCGAATCCCTCTCCCTCCGCCAGTTTTCTTTCCCCCTCCTTGAGTTGACTGAGTTAGGCGAAAAGGGTAGAATGACGCTGCCCTCAGAGCACGTGCGGAGAGGTGCTGGAGTGGCTTAACAGGATCGCCTGCTAAGCGATTGTACCGTCAAAATCGGTACCGTGGGTTCGAATCCCACCCTCTCCGCCATATATCCTCTAGGTTCAATCCCATCCCTTCAGGCGACGTTAGCGGCGGACCGGGGGGCGTGCGCCCCACCAGCCCTGCCAGAGCCGGCGGGAGAGGCGCTGCAGCAGTTCGTGATTTTCGGACAGGCGTGCGATGTTATGGTTTTCCTGGGGGTCGGTCTGGTGGTCGTACAGCTCGGCGTCGATGAGTCTGTTGTCGAACCAGTCCCGCCATTCCACGTAGCGGTACCGGTCGGTCCGGATGGCACGGCCCATGAAACGGCCCATGAAGCCGCGCTGAAACTGGCTGAAGGCCGCGGACTTCCAGGGTATCTCCGGATCCTGGAGCAGCGGAACCATGCTGAACCCTTCGAGCTGATGCGGCGGCTCCAGCCCGGCCAGCTCACACAGGGTGGGGTAGATGTCCATGTATTCAACCAGGGCGTTGCAGGTTTTCCCGCTGCCCTCTGCTCCCGGCGCGAAGATGATCAGGGGGGAGTGGGTGTCGACCTCATAGTTGGTCTGCTTGCACCAGCTGTTGTGTTCGCCCAGTTTCAAGCCGTGATCACCGAAGAGGACAATGATCGTGTTGTCGGACAGGTCCAGTCGCTGGAGGGCGTCCAGGAGGCGCCCGACCTGGGCATCGATGTAGCTGACACAGGCGTAGTAGCCGTGCTTGAGCAGGCGGGCTTCATCGTCGGTGAGGGACCCCTCGGAGGGCTTGAGCACTCCGGCAAAGTCTTCGTAACAGGCCAGCTCCCACAACGTGTTCATGGCGAAGATGGGGGCGTTTTTGGGGAGATAATTGTTTTCGGGCAGGGGGATTTTTGCACGGTCGTAGAGGTCCCAGTATTTCTTGGGGGCTACGAAAGGAAGATGGGGTTTTTGATAGCCCACAGCTAGGAAAAATGGGCCTTTGTTCCTGAGCTCTCTCAGGAGTTTTATGGCGATATCGGTCGCAGCACCATCCCGGTACTGGTTGTCGTCCGCCTCGACGCACTCGGTGGCCGGCCCCCTGAGGACTGAATCGACCCAGGCATCCCCCTTGCCCAGCCTCTTGGCCGCTGC
>JAUXEH010000382.1 GCA_030620655.1 Candidatus Aminicenantota bacterium
GAGGAAAATCCCCTAATTCCTCGGCTCGCTCTCCTCTTCGAGGAACCATGCCTGCTCGCCTCCGGACGGCTTCCTTACCAGGTTACCCGACTGATCTAAGAATCAATATGGTTTGGAGATGCTTACGAAAATCCTGATATAGCAAAGAGATCGCTTCACACCCGACGGGTGTTCGCGATGACGTAGGGCTTTTCCTGGCTGCGGCTTTATGATAAACAAGAGGTGCATAATGTCTTAAACACCCATCACTTGAACTAGGAGGACGTATGGATCCAGGGAACATTCCGGTTTTGAAGATCGAAGGAGACACCATCCCGCAGGCTTACGAGAAGGCGATCCGGGAGGTCTGGGAAAAGGGCACGAGCATCCGCACCGAGTACGACCGCCCCGAAGACCCCCCCAGCCGGGATGCCACCGTGATAATCTCAGTCCATAAGCCCTTTGGGCAGCCGCGCTTCCACCGTTCCTTTGCCGACGGGCTGGGCGGCCTGGCCGAATACGTCCAGGAGGTTGTGCACGGCGCCCACGACTACTGGGTCAAGCCGCTGGAGGAGATCCTCAAGGGTACGGAGAGCAAGGATACGCGCTGGACCTACACCTATCACGGGCGCCTCTTCGACTACCGCATCGAGGACAAGATCGTGGACCAGATCGCCTACATGATCGACAAGCTGGCGGAGGCCGGCCACAGCCGCCGGGCCCAGGCCATCACCTGGAATCCCAAGCTGGACCCGCCCACGGAAGATCCCCCCTGCCTGCAGCGCGTGTGGGGGCGGCTGTGTGAGGACGGCCAGGGAGGTTTCGTGTTCAACATGAACACACACTGGCGCAGCCGGGACCTCTTCAAGGCCTGGTTCGAGAACGTCATCGCCCTCACCACCCTGATGCGTAAGATCGCACATGACCTGGGTGAGAAGATGGGAAAACCCGTGCGGGTGGGCCGGTACGTGGACATCTGCGACTCAATGCACATCTACGGATCCTACTTCCGCGAGATCGAGGGGGACCCGGAGCAGGGCATCAAGAGCTTCTTCGAGCACCTGGAAAGCCGCTCGTTCGAACAGCGGACCTGGGATTCCGCGTTCGTGCGGCCCTATTTCATCGACGACGGCGTGGGCAAGGGGCTGAAACCCATGCTGGAGCGGGAGACGGAGATGCCGGAGAAGGTCAGGGAAGCCGTCGCGGCCGAGCTGAAGGCCATGCAAGAGGAAGACTACGAGGTCTGAAAGGAGCCAACCATGACGATATATGAGCAGATCGCAGAAGAAGTCCAGAAAGGAGACGCCGAGGCCGCCGGCGAGCTGATCGCACAGGCACTGGACGGAGGGGAAACCGCAGAGCGCATCCTCTATGACGGGCTGGTGGAAGGCATGAACATCGTGAGCGAGAAATTCAAGAACAACGAATGCTTCATACCCGAAGTACTTGTCTCGGCTAAGGCCATGAACCAGGGACTGAAGCGGTTGAAGCCCCTGCTGGCGGCGGCCAAGGTGGAGCCCCGCGGCAAGGTGGTGATCGGCAGCATCCAGGGGGACCTGCACGACATCGGCAAGAACATCGTGGGCATGCTGCTGCAGGGCGCGGGCTACGAGATCATCGACCTGGGGGCCGATGTGCCGGTCCAGAAATTCGTGGATGCCGCCAAGGAGCGGCAGGCGGATGTGGTGGGCATGTCTTCGCTCCTGACCACCACCATGGTCAACATGCATTCCGTGGTCTCCGGGCTGGAGGAAGCGGCCATGCGTCCGGATGTCAAAGTCATCATCGGCGGAGCTCCTGTGACCCCCGCCTTTGCCGAGCAGATCGGGGCCGACGGCTATGCCCCGGACGCTGCCTCGGCCATCGGCCTGGTCGACGGCCTCCTCGGCAAACAGCCCAGACAGCGTTTATAGAAGTGAAGCGCAGTCGGTCTCTAGCCTAAATCTTCACCAGCTCGTCGATCTTGAAGGGCCGCCCCTGTTCTATGCTGCGGCGTGCGGCTATCCCGATCAGGATGGACAGCGCCCCCTGCCGGCTACCTGCCCGCCGGGCCAGTGGATCCGGGGGCATGTCGCGGAAGATCTGGTCCTGCATGATGCCGTCCGCGCCCCAGTGCCCGCCTCCGCCCGCGCTGATGGTGAAGGTTCGGGACGATCCGAAGTTCCGGGTCACGCGGAACTCGGCCAGGGCAGGGATCTCCCAGGGCGTCTGGTGATAGATGCGGGCATCCAGGCGGCCCTCGGTCCCGTTGAATCCCACGAAATACCCCTCATATGGCATGAAGGCGTTGAGCGAGTAGCTCATGGTCACCCGGTTGTGGTACAGCACCTGGACATTCATGGTGTCCCAGATGTTGATCTTCTTCCGGAAGACGCAGGCATCGCGCAGGTAGCCGTCCTCGGACTCGGCCTTAACGTACAGGTTCATGAGGTGCTCGTTGGTGGTGATGTCCCAGTAGAACTCGCAGGTGTCCTTGTGCGGGCAGGTCATGCACCGCTGGGACCGGACCGTGCCGTTGTGTCCGTATTTGCGCAGCGCCCCATGGGCGTTTACCTCCAGGGCTTCCGCCGACAGCCAC
Source organism: Candidatus Aminicenantota bacterium (assembly GCA_030620655.1). Taxonomy (GTDB): domain Bacteria; phylum Acidobacteriota; class Aminicenantia; order Aminicenantales; family Aminicenantaceae; genus JAUXEH01. The sequence continues at coordinate 2,558 of JAUXEH010000382.1, forward strand.
CAGTTCATGAGGTCGAAGTGGTGCGTGGCCTTGTGCACCAGCAGGGACCCGGAGAACTGCTTGAACCCGTGCCAGCGCCGGAAATAGGAGGCGCCGTGGAAGACATCCAGGTAGTAGTTGAAATCCACCGAGGTGACCCGGCCGATCTCCCCGGACATGAGGGTTTCCTTGATCTTGACCGCCTCCGGGCTGTAGCGGTAGTTGAAGGCGACTGTGACCTTGCGGCCGGTGCGCCGCTCGGTGTCCAGGATGTCCTGGCACATCGTCTCATCCGTGGCCATGGGTTTTTCCGTGATGACATCGCAGCCCAGCTCCATGGCCCGGCAGATGTACTTGGCA
>JAUXEH010000364.1 GCA_030620655.1 Candidatus Aminicenantota bacterium
AGAGCGGTGTTGATGACCCCGGCGCTTTCTTGAGAAATGCTGTATCGCTCCTCGAGCATGGCATGGTCTTCGACCCTGTCCGCGCGCACCGGCTGGAAGGTGGCCAGGCCCACGTCCAGGCAGATCGGGGCGATACGGATCCCGCACCGGCCCAGCGTCTCCAGGAGCTCGGGCGTGAAATGCAGGCCTGCGGTCGGGGCTGCGATGGAGCCTTCCTGCCGTGCGAACACGGTCTGATAGCGCTCCAGGTCCGCCGCCTTGAGGTACGCATGCTCTTTTTTTCTCTTGATGTAGGGCGGGAGCGGCGCGAATCCGGTCTTCTTCAACTCCGCCAGGACATCCGTGCCTTTGAAATGGATGATCCGGCTTCCTTCCGGCCCGACCTCTGTGACCTCCCCTTTCAGGCCGGGCGAGAAGACGATGGAATCTCCTACCCGCACATGTTTGGCCGGCCGGCAGAGGACTTCCCAGCTTTCCCCTGAATGCTGGTGTAGGAACAGGAACTCGATGCGTTTCCCGCCCTTGTGACCCCAGGCACGGGCCGGGATGACTCGGGTCTCGTTGTACACAAGGACATCACCGGAGGCAAAGTGATCAGGGAAATTGGAAAATCGCGTGTGGTGGATCTCCCCGCTCTTGCGGTCGACCACCAGCATACGTGATTCATCCCGCCGGGCCAGCGGCTGCTGGGCGATCAGCTCCTCGGGGAGCTCATAGTCGAAGTCGGAAACCTTCACGAAGGCCTAGCCCCTATTCGAACAGGCCGCCCTGGGGTTCGGTCGGGGAGCCAGGTGCGGCATAGCCCAGATGCCGGTAAGCCCTGGAAGTTACCCTCCGCCCCCTTGTGGTGCGATCCAGGAACCCGATGCGCATCAGAAAGGGTTCGTAGATGGACTCGATGGTGTCCTTTTCCTCGTCGATCGCGGCCGCGATGGTATTGATGCCCACCGGCCCGCCCGCGAAGTTCTCGATGATGGTGCTCAGGATCTTGCGGTCGACATCGTCCAATCCCAAGGAGTCCACGTCCATCATGTCCAGCGCCTTATCCGCCTCCGCGGTTGTGATCCTTCCGTCGGCGATCACCTCTGCGAAGTCCCGCACGCGCCGCAGCAGGCGGTTGGCCACACGGGGCGTTCCCCGGGAACGGCGGGCCACTTGCAGGGCGCCATCATGGTCGATATCCACATCCAGCAGGGACGCCGAGCGCTGGATGATGGTCTTCAAGTCATCCTCTCCGTAGTAGTCCAACCGGTAGATGATGCCGAATCGGCCGCGCAGCGGCGCGGTGATGCGGCCGGCGCGGGTGGTGGCGCCTATCAGTGTGAATTTTTTAAGCTGGAGCTTGTGGCTGCGGGCTCCCGGGCCCTGGCCGATCATGATGTCCAGGTTGAAGTCCTCCATGGCGGAGTACATGATCTCTTCCACCGAGGGATGCAGGCGGTGGATCTCATCGATGAAGAGGACCTCCTTGGGCTGGAGGTTGGTCAGGATAGCGGACAGGTCACCCGCCCGTTCGATCACCGGCCCCGAGGTGGGCTTGATACCCACCCCCATCTCCTTGGCAATGAGATATGCCAGGCTGGTCTTTCCCAGTCCCGGAGGACCGTAGAGCAGGACGTGGTCCAGATGCTCATCCCGCTTGCGGGCCGCCTCGATAAAGATCTTGAGGTTGGCCTTGATGTTTTCCTGGCCGATGAACTCCTCGAAGCTGCGCGGCCGGAGGCTGTCCTCGAACAGGAGGTCTTCTGTGGTGCGAACCGGATTGAGGACCGCCTCGATGGGAGCGGAATTTTTTGTCATGGGTGTCGCTTCTCTCCCATCGTATAGCGCATTTTCCTCCTCAATGCAATGCCTCAGAGTCTGGCCAGCTGCCGCAGCGATTCGCGCAGCAGGGTTTCGAACTCCGCCTCATCCTTGTGTTCCTGGATGGTGGCATCGACGATCCTTTCCACTTCTTTCCGTTTGAAACCCATGTTGATCAGGGCCGACAGCAGGTCTTCTCTCTCCTGGGACATCCCGGCCCGGAAGACCTTTTCTTTTTCGGTGAGTTTCTCCTGCAGCTCGAGCGCGATGCGCATGGCTGTTTTTTTCCCGATCCCCGGCACCAGGGATATGCGCGTGATATCGCTGTTCCGGATGGCCTCCTCCAGGTCGGAGACCTCGATGCCCGAGAGGATGTTGAGGGCGATCTTGGGGCCGATGCCCGAGATGCTGATCAGCTTGAGAAAAGTCTCTTTCTCTGCCTCTGAGGAAAACCCGTAGAGCGACATGGAATTGTCGGTCACGTGGGTGTGAACGGACAGCTCGACCTCGTTTCCCACCTCACCCATGCGGAGATAGGTGGACAGCGGGATTCCCACGCTGTATCCCACTCCCTGGACATCCAGGATGACCCTGTTGGTCTGCTTGCGCTTCACCCTGCCCCTCAGGTATCCGATCATCCGCCTTCCTCCCTATTCTTCCTTCGCCGTGATCATCTGCTGGAATATCCTGGCGTTGAGATGGCATATGGCACAGGCCAGGGCGTCCGAGGCATCGTTCCCCAGTTTTTCATCCGGCATGTGCAGCAGGATGCGGACCATGTGCTGGACCTGATCCTTACCTGCCTGCCCGTATCCCGTGACCGCCTTCTTGATCTCCAGGGCCGAGTATTCGAAGAGTTCGCAGTCGCCGCCCGCCACGGCCACCAGCGCCGCGCCCCACACCTGTCCCAGGGTGAGGGCCGTTCTGATGTTGTGCGCATGGAACAGGTTTTCGATCGCCACTTCCTGGGGACTGTATTTTTGGATCAGCTCCTCGATCCCGGTCTTTATGGTAAGGATCCTCTGGGGGAACGGGAGGCTGCGGGAGGGCTTGATCACTCCGTGGGTCACCACGGAATAGTGATTGCTGCTGTAGTCGATGACACCGAAGCCGGTGGAATTCAGGCTGGGATCGATCCCTAGAACTCGCATTATCGCTCAGGTGGCCCTTCGCAGGGGAAAACTCCTTGACCTCACTGCTCGGAGTATTTGGATATCTCTTCCTCGTCGATGTCAAAATTCGCCCACACGTGCTGGGCATCATCCTGGTCTTCCAGGGCATCCATCAGCTTCAGGCACTGCTC
>JAUXEH010000383.1 GCA_030620655.1 Candidatus Aminicenantota bacterium
GAGCCGCGCACCCGGGCTTCCACGATGACCTCCCTGCCTGAGTATCCCGTGACCGTGATTCCCCCCCTGAAGACGGTAACCTTGACCGTTCCGGGTGCGGAGGGATCGCTGAAGGGGGCGGTCGCCTGGTCCACTCTGCCTTCCTGGGCCAGCGCCATGGTGCCGATCCCCATCAGCAGGTTCAAACCGATAATGACGCTGATTGGTTTGTGTTTTTTCATCTGTATTCTCCTTTTCTGGGATTATCGCTTATGGATCAGGATATCCCCGTTCAGGGTATCCATGATCATCTCGGGTCCGCCCTTTATGGTCTTGCGGATCGTGAGTTTGACGTCTTTGCCGCTGTATCCTTCGACCGTGATAGACCCGAAGATGTTGTCCACCAGGATCTCTCCGGCTCCGGAGGGATCGGCAAAGGCCAGGGTTTTCTGAATATCTTCTGTCTTCTGGACCTTGAATTCCTTGGCTGCGGCCGGCAGACAGACCAGCCCGGTCAGAAGCAACAGCCAGATGGTTCTTTTCATCGATTCATCTCCTTTATAAGAGTTTTTCCAGGCCCTGGCTGGCCCGCAGCTTGACCTCCGGGTTCAGCTGGTCGCTCTCGATCAAGGCCTTCAGGGCCTCGGCGGCCCGGCGCTCCTGCATGTTGACGAGCAGGTCGATGAGCGCCACCTGGACGAGCGGCGACGTCTGTTTTGCCAGAGAGTCACTCACGTGCTGCCGCACGAAGGGATGGCTGTGGAAGAGGTAGAGAGAATCGACCACGGCCAACCTCACGTTGATGTTGGGATCGGCATCCAGGGTCTGGAGCAGGCTGTCCAGCAGCCTTTCGTCCGGCTGTTCCATGCGGGCACTGAGGCTGACTCCGCGCAGCCGTTCGCTGGCCGATCCGTGGTCCAGGAGGGACATGGCCAGCGTGGCCTGCATGGCCTGCACCTCCTGCCTGAGGGGATCGATATCTGCGGCCGTGTAAGAGGGCGGTTTGAGCCAGAAGCCCGCTGTCAGACCGACCACCAGGAGCAGCAGGGCCGCCCCGAACTGGAGGGCCGGACGCCGCGGCCACCAGCTCTCCAACCAGCGGCTGAAGGCTTGTGTCAGGCCGGCTGTCGTCTTTTCCTGTTCCATGCCCTGCTTGTAAGCCTCGAGCATGGTGTAAAACCGGGAACGCAGGCCGTCACTGGGCTGCTCTTCCGGCAGGACACCGAGTTTGGTCCATACGTCGCTCAGGCTCTCAAGCTCACCCCGGCAGGCGGCGCAGTCCGCAAGGTGGGCCTGTACCATCAGGGCCTTCTTGTGATCGAGATCCCCGATAAGATAATCGGGAAACATGTCTTTTATGCCGCGGCAGTTCATTAGACGGCCTCCCCTGAGAGATCCATGTAGATCTTGCGCAGATCCTTGATGGCCCGGTGCACGTGGGCCTTGACCGTGCCGATGTGACAATCGAGCAGCTCGGCGATCTCCCTGTATTTAAGGTTCTGGAACCGGCTGAGGATCAGGATTTCTCGTTTTTTCAAGGGCAGTCGGGACAGGGCTTCCTGGACCAGCGCGATATCGTGTGCCTGTTCGACACTCTCCGAGGGCGTCGGTTCCCGGCTGATCGCCTCATCCCACTGTTCGTCCAGCGGCAGCTCATCCTTCTTCTTGCGCAGGTAATCGATGTGCGTGTTGCGGGCGATCTGGTACATCCAGAGGGAGAACTTGCTGGTACCCCGGTAGGTGGCCCGGTATTTCAGGATCCGGCAGAAGACTTCCTGGACCAGGTCTTCACTCATGTTCCGGTTTCCGGTCAGTCGCAGCAGGAAGTTGAAGAGCCGGACATGATGGCGTTCGAACAGGACGGCCAGCTTTTCCACTCTGCCGTTTCTGACTTCTTCCATCAGCTCGTTGTCGGTCACAGGATGGTCCTCCGTTGTCCTCTCGTTCCTGAGATTCACTACTATAGACTTTCCCTATAAAAAAAGGTTACATCATCCCCTCAGAAATTGCTATCCAGTCCACCCTTTAATTCACGGCTGAGTTAGAGGCGGAGAATCGGGATTTGGGGGTCAATTGACTTGCATGAGGGCCGGTGCTATAACCTGAATAGTTACAGAGCGAAGCATTTCCGAACCGTGATAAAGAAACAGTCAGCTTACCCGACTGATCTAATAATCAACACGGTTTTAGAAATGCTTACGTGAAATATCGACATTTTTTATGAATTATACAGGGTAATAAGGATGGATCATGGCGGGATTGACCTATAAAAAAGCCGGGGTGGATATCGACAAGGCCGATGCCTTCATCCGCAGGATCCGGCCGCTGCTGTCAGGGACGGGCCGGCCAGAGGTGCTGGGCAAGGCGGGGGGATTCAGCGGGCTGTTCCAGCCGCGCCTGGGCCGCATGCGGGAGCCGGTGCTGGTCGCGTCTACCGACGGCGTGGGTACCAAACTGCTGCTGGCGGAAACACTCGGGAAGTTCGACACAGTCGGCATCGACCTGGTCGCCATGTGTGTCAATGACGTGCTGGTCACCGGTGCCGAGCCGTTGTTTTTCCTGGACTACATCGCCTGCGGCCGCCTGGATAACGAAAAGATGGTTTCTGTCATGAAGGGCATCGCCCGCGGCTGCCGGGAGTCCGGCTGCGCCCTCCTGGGAGGGGAAACGGCGGAGCTCCCGGGGATGTATGGCGGAGGCGAGTTCGATCTGGCCGGCTTCTGCGTAGGGATGGCAGACCGTCCCGGGCTTATCGATGGTTCGGACTGCCGTCCGGGCGATGTGCTAATCGGCCTGGCTTCCAGCGGACTGCACAGCAACGGCTTCTCCCTGGCCCGCAGGGTCTTCTCACTCAAAGAGATCAAGGCGGACATGGGCCGCACCATGCTGAGACC
>JAUXEH010000276.1 GCA_030620655.1 Candidatus Aminicenantota bacterium
AGGAGCGGCCCCCCGAAGCTCAGGGGGATCCCGAAGGATTGGGCCTCGCCGGTCACGATGTCCACGCCCGAGGCGCCGGGTGGCTCCAGGAGCCCCAGAGACACGGCCTCGGTCACCACGGCGATGGAAAGGGCCTGGTGATCGTGCATGAGTCCGGACACGGCCCGGACATCCTCCACCACCCCGAAGTAGTTGGGCGACTGGAAGATAACGGCCGTGACATCCTCATCCAGATGCTTCTCCAGGTCCCGGAGATCCAGCCGGCCCTCGCTCGTGTACCCCAGTGTCTCGGCGGTGATCCCCTCTAGGTTGCGGATGTAGGTATCGATGGTCTGCCGGTACTGGGGATGAAGAGAGCTGGCGATCAGGATCTTGGTCTTGCGGTTCAGGCGGTTGGCCATGAGCACGGCCTCCGCCGCTCCCGAGGCCCCGTCATAAAGCGATGCATTGGCGATATCCATCCCCGTGAGCTGGCACATCAGGGTCTGGAATTCGAAGATCACCTGCAGCGTGCCCTGCGATACTTCGGGCTGATAGGGAGTGTAGGGGCTCACGAATTCCCCGCGTGCGGCCAGGTAGTCCACCACAGCGGGGATGAAATGGGGATAGACTCCCCCGCCCAGGAATGACAGGTAATCTGTGTACCGGTTTTCGGCGGCCAGGGCCTCGAAGCGCGCCACAAGCTCGGGCTCGGAAAGGGCCTCGGGCACCTTCAGCGGCCGGCCCAGCTTCACTCCCTCGGGAATGGCCTGGAACAGCTCCTCGACCGAGTCGATGCCAATCGTGTCCAGCATGTCCTTTTTTTCTTTGTCGCTTAGAGAAATATAGCTCATTGGAGGTCAGATCCCCTTGTGTTTAAAGAGAGGCCTTAGTTTCCCAGCCCCTCCAGGAATTTTTCGTACTCATCGACAGACATGAGTTTTTCCAGCTCTGCCGCATCCTTCACCTTGAGGCGGATGATCCAGCCCTGGCCGTGCGGGTCCTCGTTGACCTGCTCGGGGGCATCGTTCAGGCCCTCGTTCACGGCAACGACCTCACCCGAGACCGGAGAGTAGATGTCGGAGACCGCCTTAACTGATTCGATCACCCCCAGGGATTGATGGAATCCCAGCTCAGAGCCGACCTCAGGCAGTTCCACATACACCACGTCTCCCAACTGCTTCTGCGCAAAATCCGTGAGGCCGATCGTGGCTTCCCCACCCTTGACCTTGACCCACTCATGATCCTTGGTGTAATAGAAGTCCTCAGGGTACATCGCCCTTCCTCCTTTGTAGTATGTTCATGTTGTTTATAATCCTCGCCGCGAAGACGACGCTTAATAGTCACGCTTATAGAACGGAATCTCCACCACCCGGGCCGGGATCCGTTTACCGCGGACCTCGATCTCCAGATCCGTGCCCACCTCGGTGGATTCGATGGGCAGATAGGTCAGGCCGATGCTCTTTTTCAGGAAGGGCGCGAAGGTCCCGGAAGTGACCTCGCTCACCCGGTTCCCGCCCACAAACACGGGATAATGCGAGCGCGCGATCCCCCGCCCCACGACCTCGAAACCCGCCAGCTTGCGGGCTAGCCCTTCTTCCTTCTGTTTGAGCAGGGTTTCCCGTCCCAGGAAATCTCCCTTCTTGAACTTGACCAGCCAGCGCAGGCCCGCTTCCAGGACCGTGGTCGTGTCGTCGATGTCGTTCCCGTAGAGCATCAGGCAGGTTTCCAGCCTCAATGTATCCCGCGCACCCAGCCCGATGGGCTTGAGGCCGTGCGCCTCCCCTTTATCCATGAGGGCATCCCAGATGATCCCGGGAGTCTCGGACTGGGTGTAGATCTCGAACCCATCCTCCCCGGTGTAGCCGGTGCGCGACACCATGGAGGCGATGCCCGCCACCTCGGTGTGCACCACGGCGAACGATCCCAGCGCTTCCAGGTCGGCCGGTGTGAGGGTTTTCAGGATATCGACCGCCTTCCGCCCCTGGAGGGCCAGCTGAGAATAGCGGTCGCTCACGTTTTCGACCGTGACCTCGAATCCCTCGGTGTGGGTGCGGATCCACTCGAAATCCTTGTCCGTGTTGGCGGCATTCACCACCAGCAGGTAGTGCGTCTCGTCCAGGCAGTAGACCAGGAGGTCGTCCACAAACGTGCCCTCAGGCGTGGTCAGGGCCGAATACTGCGCCTTCTCGGGGCTGGTGCGGGCCGCGTTGTTGGGGGTCAGGTGCTGCACATACTCGAGGGCCTGAGGGCCGCTCACCAGGATCTCACCCATGTGGCTGACATCGAACAGGCCGGCCTGGTTACGGACCGCCAGGTGCTCATCCATGATGCCCGAGTACTCGACAGGCATCTCCCATCCGAAGAACTCGATCATCCGGCCCTTGAGTTTTATGTGGTTATCGTGGAGGCGTGTCGTTTTCATAAGGGTTCCTTACTCACAAAGTAAAGATAAAAATTATCATATATTCAAGCTGTAGGCAAGCAAGACTTGAACTGTAGGCAAGCAAGCCTTGAGGGAAGACTTGCTCCCGCTGTCATTGCGAAGCCCGAAGGGCTGAAGCAATCTCCTGCTTGCCCACATCCCTGGCACATGTCATTGCGAAGCCCGCAGGGCTGAAGCAATCTCCTGCTTGCCCATATCACTTATTTTGATATAATTGAGGGCCTAAAATGATAAACCTCAAAGCCCAACTCAAACAGGACATCCTCCGCATCCTCAAGGAGCGCTATGCCACAGTGCCGCAGCGGATGGATATCACCTACACCCCCGACATCAGCATGGGCGACCTGGCCCTGGCCTTCCCCCTGCAGATGGCCAAGACCCTGAAGCGGCCGCCCCGGGAAATCGCCCAGGAGATCGCTCCCCTGCTCGCGGACCTGGAAGGCGTGGCCCGCAGCGAGGTCGCAGGACCCGGCTACATCAACCTCTATCTCGACCGAGAGCGCTTCTTTGCCGACAAGCTCAAGGCCGCCGGCACCTCCACCCTGACACCCGAGCTCCCCAAGATCATCGTGGAGCACACCTCGATAAATCCCAACAAGGCCGCCCACATCGGGCACCTGCGCAACTCCGTGCTGGGCGACACCCTGGTCCGCTGCCTGCGGCACAAGGGCGAGAACATCGAGATCCAGAACTACATCGACGACACGGGCGTCCAGGTGGCCGACGCCGTGTTCGGATTCCTGGAGATGGAGCAAAAATCCCTGGACGAGATCAAGGCCATCCCGGGTAAGTTCGACTACTACTGCTGGGACCTCTACACTCGGGTCACACGCTTCCTGGAGGAAAACCCCGAGGCGCAGCAGCGGAAGGCCGAGATCCTGAAGAAGATAGAGGAAGGCGAGGGCACAGAGGCCGAGATCGGGGCCCACGTCTCCCGCCGTATCCTCAAGGCACACCTCGAGACCATGCACCGCCTGGACATCACCTACGATCTCCAGGCCTGCGAGAGCAGCATCATAGCGCTCAAGTTCTGGGACAAGGCCTTTACCCTGCTCAAGGAAAAGGGCGGTCTCTACTTTGTCGAGGAGGGCGACAACAAGGGCTGTTGGGTCATGAAGCTCGAGGAAGGGCCCGAACAGGAAAAGATCATCGTGCGCTCCAACGGCATCGTGACCTACACGGGCAAGGACATCGCCTACCAGCTCTGGAAGTTCGGTCTTTTGGACAAGGACTTCAATTACGAGCCGTTCGTGGAGCAGGACAGCCGCACCATATGGATCACGACCGACCGGCCCACGGACCACTCCCCCGAATTCGGCCAGGGGCACAGGGTCTACAACGTGATCGACACCCGCCAGTCCTATCCCCAGAAGATCGTGGCCCAGGGGCTCAAATCCCTCAAATACCTCAAGGAGGCGGAAAACTCCATCCATTTCTCCTACGAGATGGTGGCGCTTTCGCCCGAGAGCCTCAAGGATATGGGCCAAGTCCTGTCCGAGGAAGATCAGGACAAGGACTTCGTCGAGGTCTCGGGCCGTAAGGGCGTGGGCGTCAAGGCCGACGACCTGCTCGACAGGCTGGAAGACAAGGCTCTGGCCGAGGTGGAGTCCCGGAATCCCGAATTCTCGGCGGAGCAGAAGGCCGACATCGCCCGTAAGGTCGCCATAGGTGCCCTGCGCTACTTCATGCTCAAGTACGCCCGCAACTCCCTGATCGTTTTCGATTTCGCCGATGTGTTGAGCTTCGAGGGCGAGACCGGGCCTTACCTGCAGTATACCCTGGTCCGCATCAACAGCATCTTCCGCAAGCTTGCTGAAGTAGACGAATTCGACGAAGGGGTCATCCGGGACTGGATGGCAGGCGGCTCCGTCCCCTTAGACATGCTGGATAAGGCCGAGGCCTCAGACTTCTGGGAGATCGTGCTCTACGCCGCTCAGGCGGATGAGGAAATCCTCCACTCCCTGCACTCCCTGGAGTTCCTGCACCTGGCCAAATACACCTTCAACCTCTGCCAGAAATTCAACGCCTACTA
>JAUXEH010000017.1 GCA_030620655.1 Candidatus Aminicenantota bacterium
CACTTCTTCCACGGATGTAATTCCCGCCTTGATCTTGAGCAGCCCGCTGCGCCGGAGAGACATCATGCCCCTTGCAATGGCGCTCTTTTTGATCTCCCGGGAATGGGCGCGGCTCAGAATCAGGTCCTTAATTTCGTCGGTCACCTCCATGACCTCGAAGAGTGCGGTTCGTCCCTTGTATCCCGTGTTGTGGCACTCATTGCAGCCAAAGGGCTTGTACACCTTGACCTTCTTCGCCTCCGCCTCGTCGAACCCGATATCCATGAGGGCCTCCGGAGTCAGATTGTGCTCCGTACGGCAGCTCTTACACAGCCTCCGAATCAGGCGCTGGGCCACAATCAGGGCCACGGAGTCGGCCACCAGGAACGGCTCGACGTTCATGTTGACCAGCCGGAGTACGGTGCTGGCGGCATCGTTGGTATGCACCGTCGAGAACACCAGATGGCCGGTCAGGGCGGCCTTGATGGCGATGTCCACGGTCTCGAAGTCACGCATCTCACCGACCAGCATGATGTCCGGGTCCTGCCGCAGGAAACTACGCAGCGTGGTGGAAAAGCTGAGGCCGATCTCTTCTTTCATGTTGACCTGGTTGATCCCCGGAATATAGAACTCGACAGGGTCTTCGGCGGTCATGATGTTCTTTTCCACATTGTTGAGTGTGGAGATGGCGGAGTAGAGCGTGTTGGTCTTCCCGCTGCCCGTGGGGCCGGTGACCAGGATGATGCCCCAGGGTCTCTTGATGGCTTCCTTGAACACGGCCAAGGCTCCCTTCTCGAATCCCAGCTTGGACAGATCCAGCTTGAGCATCTCCTTGTCCAGGATACGGACAACGATCTTCTCTCCGAAGATGGTGGGTACGCTGGACACACGCATGTCCACCTCTTTTCGCGCCCCGCTCTCCATCTTCACCCGCATCTTGATCCGGCCGTCCTGGGGCAGGCGTTTTTCTGCGATATCCATGTTGGAGAGGATCTTCACGCGCGAGAGGACCGGGTTTCTGAACTTCATCGCCAGGTTCATCATCTCGTACATGGTGCCGTCCAGCCGATATCTCACACGGAAGGCTTTCTCGTACGGCTCGAAATGGACGTCACTGGCACCCTTTTTTATGGAATCGATGAATATCGTGTTGACCAGCGTTATGATCGGGGCTTCTTCCGTGGACTGCACCAGCTCTTCGATGTCATAGTCTTCCTCGTCCTCTTCGATGACATTGACGCTGATGTCTTCGGCCTGTTCGATCTCGTCGACAATCTGTTTGACGCGCAGCGAATCGGACGTACCGTAGTATTTCTTGATCGCATTGAATATGCCGGATTCAGACGCAATAACCGGCTGGATGCTCAACCCGGTCCGGAAGCGGATATCCTCGATCACATCCAGGTCGGTGGGATCGACCATGGCCAGAGTCAGGAACGACCGGATCCGGTGGATGGGCATGATGAGGTATCTTTGCGCGATCTCGATCGGGATGAGGTTGATGACATCCGGGTAGACCTCGAACTGATCCAGGTTGATGTAGGGATAGCCAAGTTGGCGGCTCAGGGCCTGAGCCATGTCTTCTTCGGTGATCAGCCCGAGGCTCACGATGGCGGTCCCCATGGCCACCTCGTTCTTTTTCTGGTAATCGATGGCAGTCTGGAGCTGCTCGGTATTAAGCAGCTTCTCTCTTAAGAGCAGCTCGCCTAAGTTCGATCCCATGGTAAATTCCTTACTTTTTGCAGCTTGACATTTTTTGTCAACGTTCGTCCGCTACTTCCAGGGACGTTGGCTTCATCCCGATTTTCTCTCGGCGGGACAGGTTTGTTCTAACATACAGTTTCATTTTTCCCAAAGTGTCCATAATGGTCGCAAAAGCGGGTATTTCCGTCAATCACCACGTGGGAGGATATCCAGGGTGATTTTCCTTCTTTTTCCCTCACCTTAAGGGGTGAGAAAAATCGGCGGGGGGTGAGAGCCGCCTTGGCGGCAGGACAGCCCATGTCCGACTCTGGATCACTCCAATGGTGCATATTCGACACGTATATTGAGTCGGATAGAGGCTAATTATGTGTCAATTTTTGTCAAACCCAGAGGAAACTAACCTGGATAATTCACGAGTCGAGTAAATTGTCATTGATTATATGAAAGCGCTGCAGCACCAACCTTGTTACAATGGTAGTGATGTAAAAACCAAATAAGGAGGTACTGCAGCATGAGGTACTATGGATGTGACGCGCATAAGCGGTATTCGGTGTTTTCGTCCATGGACGAGCAGGGTCATTTTGGATCCACCGTACGTATCGAAAACAGTCGATACCAGTTTAGCCGATTTTTGGGAGGTTTGCCAGAGGGTTCTCCGATCGCGATTGAGAGCGTTGGCAACTGGTACTGGATGATCGATGAGATTGAGAAGGCGGGTCATGTGCCGCTGCTTGTCCATGCCCGGAAGGCGAAGCTGATGATGGGCCAGATCAACAAGACGGACAAGCTGGACTCTAGAGGTCTGGCGCTCTTGATGCGCAACGGGACGCTGCCGTCGGTGTGGATCCCTCCGGGTGAGCTTCGCGACCTGAGAGAGCTGCCACGGACCCGGATGGCGCAGGTGCGGGTGCGGACCATGCTCAAGAACCGCATCCATGCCGGCTTGGCCAAGTATGCGATCGAGATCCGGGAGGTCAGCGACATTTTTGGATTAAGCGGCCGGCAGATCCTGCAAAAGCGGCTGGTTGAGCTTCCTCCCCAGACCCGTCGGTCGGTGGAGGTGCAGCTGAGGATGCTGGATCAGGTGGCGGAGCATATCCGGGAGAGCGAAGATCAGATCAAGGTGATCATCGATCAGACGCCTGAGATGAAACGGTTGATGAGCATGCCGGGAGTGGGCAAGATCCTCTCGATTGTGATAGCACTTGAGATCGGAGACGTGAGTCGATTCCCAAGCGCGCAGCATCTGGCCAGTTATGCCGGGACCGTTCCCAGGATAAAATCCAGCGGAGGCCGGAGCGTATACGGAAAGGTCCGCTCCGATGTCAACCGATACCTGAAGTGGGCGCTGGTGGAGGCCGCCAACGTGGTGGTGTTGAACCAAAACCGATGGTCTGATCGGCATGTGGCCCGGCTCTATGGGCGTATCAGGCATCGCAAGGGGCATGCCAAGGCGGTCGTTGCCGTGGCCCGCCACCTGGCAGAGGCCGCCTATTGGATGCTTACAAGGGAGGAAGCTTATAAGGAACCGAAACAAGATTCGTCAACCCGGAAGGAAGCGCGAGTCTCGCATGAGGAGAAAAAACTCGTTCATTGATTGCGAACCTTTTGGGGAAGATGCTCATGCCGCATAAGACGGCGAATACATGCATCCGACGAATCGGAATTGGAGCCTAATTATAGAAAGACGAAAAGATAAAACAAAGGAGGTGCCTCACACTTGACTTAGGCAGCGCTTTCATACATGCGAGTAAATTGTCATTGCGGGCGATCGCGAAGCAATCTCTTTTTAAGAAAAGATTGCCACGTCGTTTCGCTCCTCGCAATTACAATTAAATGGTTTCGCCTATCTCATTATGTAATAGTATTTATGAAACAGTGCACTAAGCGATCAGACACACGGATCAATCCGATCCGGGCGACGATCTGGCCACACGGAGGTAGGCCATCTCCAGGACATCGAGTACCAGCTGGTCATAGGTGGGGGCGAACTTGCGGACCCGCTCGCGCGTAACGACTTGACCCAGAAACCGCTTCTCGATCTCCATCGTGTAGATGTAATTGATGATGGCACGGGCGTAGATCTCCTCCAGCGGATTGAGGGCGGAATAAAGGACCTCGGCCTCCTGCTTGAGTTCGTCTATATCCAGGGCACTTAAATCCACCCATTTCTTGATCTCCAGGGAGGGGTAGATCAGGTTGCGGGCGATGACGGCCTGGCGCAGGGTCTCTTTGGTTTCATCGATCTCCCTCTCCGAGTAGAGCATGGTGGGCTGTGTGGGGATGGGCAGGTAGCGGGAGATCTCATCGAAGACTTCATGCTTCCGCTCTCTCCCGTACACCCAGCCCACGTAGGGAATCAGGATCCCGCTCTTGAGGAACTGCGTCTTCTTCTCGGTCAGGGTGGAGCCGAAAAAGGCATCCTGATAGGTATCCCGTGACCGCTCCCGGTTACGGCTCAGGAACTGCCCCAGCCCGTACATGTAGGTGTTCATGATGGTCCGTACGCGGGCGAGATCGAGATGGATGATGGGGCTGACATGCATCCCTAGCTCCACCTTTCCCTCGCACATCCGGAAAAGCGGGTTCGCGGCCAGGAGTTCTTGCTGGGCAAAATCCCGCATGGACACGACCTCATCCTCCGGGAGCGAGTCCACGAGGAACAGGACATCCACGTCATCGCCCTGGGTGGGGATACCCCTCAGCCAGCTGCCGCGGAGGTTGAGGGAGATGAAGTTTCTCCCGTACCGGCGGCTCAGCTCATCTCCCACGCGCTGCAGGCACTCTTCCAGCTGGCCGAACAGCCCGTCCCGACGGTAGCAGTTGGTGGGATCGAAAAACGGGAACCTGAAGTACTTGCAGGACTTCAGATAGAAGGTGATCTGCTCCCTGTTTATGTTCTTTTTGAGCCGCACCCGACCTTTTGCAGGTACGGCACAGTCCTCTTCGTGGCTTTCGGTCTTTTTGTCTTGCGTCATTCGTCCTTTCCGTTCAACAACCCTATGTTTTAGCAACACTGGGCCATTTATTCAACCCTCCAGGGAGATGTCCCCAAGGAGATGATTGCACATCCTCCACGCTTGTGGTATTCACTATAGGCAACACCTCAATGGACACGTTCGATTACATCATAGTGGGCTCAGGCTTCGGCGGCAGTGTCTCCGCCCTGCGTCTGGCCGAAAAGGGCTACTCCGTTTGTGTCATCGAAAGCGGCAAGCGCTGGCGGCCTCAGGATTTCCCCCGTACTAACTGGGCCTTCTGGAAATTCCTGTGGTTCCCGGCCCTCTCCTGCTACGGCATCCAGCGCCTGCAGTTCCTGAGCGACGTGTTGATCGTAGCAGGGAGCGGAGTGGGAGGGGGAAGCCTGATCTATGCCAACACCCTGCTCGAACCTCCGGATGCTTTCTTCGACGACCCGCAGTGGAAAAACCTGGAGACGGATTGGAAGGCGGACCTCGCGCCCCACTACGCCACGGCCAAACGCATGCTCGGAGCGGTTACCAATCCCCGGTTCTGGCCCACGGATCACATGCTCAAGGACTATGCCCGGGAGATCGGCCGGGAAGAGCATTTCAAGCCCTCGGAAGTGGGTGTGTTCTTCGGGAAATCCGGCGTGACCGTCCCCGATCCCTACTTCGATGGGAAAGGCCCCCCCCGCACCGGATGCGCCCACACAGGGCACTGCATGGTGGGATGCCGCGATGGCGGCAAGAACTCGCTGGACAGGAACTATCTCTATCTGGCTGAGGGCCTCGGTGTCCGGATCATACCCGAACACAAGGTGATCGACATCCAGCCTTCGGGAGATGGAGGTTACCGTGTCACCTTTAAAAAAGTGACCGGCGTCGGGCCCAGGGCGAAACAGAACTTCCAAACCAAGGGTGTGATCCTGGCCGCGGGCGTCCTGGGCACACTCGAGCTCCTGCTGCGCTGCAGGGAGAGGGGCTCCCTGGACCGGCTCTCTCCCATACTGGGGGAAATCGCCCGGACCAACAGCGAGGTCCTGGCCGGCGTCACCGCCAAGAAGAACACGGACACCCATTCCTATGGCGTCTCCATCACCTCCAGCCTGTTCGTCAATGACAGGACGCATGTGCAGCTGGTGCGCTACCCAGCCGGCTCAGACCTTATGGGGCTCTTCGGGGGCGTCATCACAGACGGCGGCGGCAGGATACCGCGGCCGCTCAAACACATCGGCATGTGCCTTCGCCATCCCCTCTGGTTCTTACGCACCCTCTCGCTTTTCGGTTGGGGACGCAAGACCATTGTCCTGCTGGTGATGCAGACCCTGGACAACCATATAACGATCCGTTTGAGGCGCTGCTGGTGGGCCCTGTTTCGAAAAGTTCTTGCCTCGAGCACCGACGGGGACGCGATCCCCACCTACATACCGGAGGCCAACGCGGCGGTCAGAGGCATGGCCAAACGCATGAACGGCATCCCCCAGAACGCTATCACCGAATCCCTCTTCAACATCCCCATGAGCGCCCACATCCTGGGCGGGTGCGTCATGGGCCAGGATGCCGGATCCGGCGTCATCGATAAATACCACCAGGTATTCGGCTACGATAATATGTACGTGGTGGACGCTTCGGCCATCCCCGCCAACCTGGGTGTGAACCCCTCACTCACGATCACCGCCATGGCCGAGCGTGCCATGTCCCAGATACCTCCGAAAAGAGCCGGGTGATCCGCCTCTCTAATCCTGACCGTCCGGGTGGCAGGCGTAGCAGTTCACGCTGGCATAAACATAACCCGCGACATTTTTGTGCTTGTTGTTCATGTTGGTCTGGTTGTGGGCGTGGCAGTCGATGCAGGAGAATTCCTTGAAATTGGCTGTGAGATGGCATTCCGTGCAGTCGAGCTGGCCGTGTTTGCCCGAAGTGATGGGGAACTGGTGATCGAAAACCGCCTGGGTCCAGAGTATGTGATTGGGGAAGTGACACAGCTCACAGTCGGTGGGGAATCCGGCGAGCTGGTGGTCGGGACTGGTGGTGGCGTTGTAGTCATCGGCATGACAACCGTAGCATGTGCGGGGCAGGTTGGTTCCGGACACATGGCATTGGGAGCAGTCAAGGCTGGTGTGGGCGCCCTGGAGCGGCCAGATGGAGCCGTGGTCGAAGGCCGCACCCTCCCAGGTCTGGGCACTGGTGCCGTGGCATGCCTCACATTGCGTGGGGAATCCCAGCAATTCGTGATCGGGGTCGGTCGTGTTCTGATAATCGTTCAGGTGACAGGACACACAGGCAGACGATATGCCGGTGCTGCCGTCCACATGGCAGTCCGAACAGGCCGCCAGCTTGTGCCGGCCGTTGAGCACGAATGCATCGTGCAAGAAGTCGGCGTCTTCCCAGGTCTGGGCCTTGTCTCCGTGGCAGGACTCGCAGTCGGTGGGGAAACCCAGCTGTGAGTGGTTCGGATCTGTGGCCGCATGGTAGTCGTCCAGGTGGCAGCTCACGCACACCGAAGGCCGGCCCGCATAGACACCGTCCCCGTGGCAGTCCGAGCACAACGCCAGTACGTGCCGGCCTTTGAGGACAAAGGCGTCATGCTCGAATTCGCCTCCCTCCCATGTCCGGTACTTCGTGCCGTGGCAGATCGCGCAGTCCAGGGGGAATCCGGCTCCCTCATGATCCGGGTCTTCCGTGCCTTGGTATTCGGCCAGATGGCAGGCCGCGCACTCCTGGGACAGGCCGACGAACTGGCCGTCGACGTGACAGTCGGAACAGAGGGCTGCCTTGTGCTCCCCTCGCAGAACGAAAAGGCCATGGGAGAATTCGGCATTGTCCCAACTCCGGGCGCCGGTGCCGTGGCAGATCTCGCAGTCGGTAGGGAAACCCAGGTACTGGTGATCTGGGTCCTCGGTCGTGTTGAAGTCCTGGAGATGGCAGGACACACAGTCCGTGGGAAGTCCCGAGAACTTGCCGTCCACATGACAGTCCGAGCAGAGGGCCTGTCGGTGCTGTCCTCTGAGCGCAAAGAGATCATGCGAGAATTCCGCTCCCTCCCAGCGGCTGCTGCCGCGGTGGCAGAGCTGGCACTGAGTGGGGAATCCCGCAGCCGCATGATCCGGCTCCCGGGTTTCCCGGTAATCCTCTTCATGACATTCGAAGCACCCCACGGACCCGGGGACAAAGCCTGAGTCTCCGTGACAGTCGACGCAGTCCAGGGTCCGGTGGATGCCTTCCAGGGGGAAACCGGTCTCGGCCGCGTGGTTCCACTTGTTAGGGGCCACGTTTTTCCAGGAATGGGGCGTGTGACAGTCCCCGCAGTGCGCGCCCAGGCGGAGCTGATAGCGGTCGTCCTGTCGGCGCTCCCAGTGACAGGCCTCACACGTCATGGGTGTCCCTTCGAAGACCAGGTTCAGATGGCACTCCCGGCATTCCACGGTGCGGTGCCGCCCCTTCAGGGGGAAGTTGGTGCCGTCATGCGTCGAGGCCGTCCATTGGGATACATCCTGCGCCTTTTCCTGCTGGGCACCCAGGGAAGCACCGGCCCAGCCCGCAAAAGTCACGACAGCTGTGATCAGCGCCATGTTTATCCAGGTCTGTTTGCTCGTCATCGGTCCATCAGTTCCTCAGGGTCAGCCTTAAAAAAAAGAGATGCTGATCCGCGTCCTTCTGCAGGAAATACTCATACTCCGCCGACACAGCGAAGATCCGCGTCACAGGCACGAACACATACGTCGAAACGGTTTTGTAGTCGTCCATGTGGATTATTTCAGGTGTGCCGGTCCGGCTGTCGAAGCGCACGCCGTTAAAGGTGTTGGAGAGGCTCACGTTC
This sequence comes from Candidatus Aminicenantota bacterium, assembly GCA_030620655.1. Lineage (GTDB taxonomy): Bacteria > Acidobacteriota > Aminicenantia > Aminicenantales > Aminicenantaceae > JAUXEH01. The sequence continues at coordinate 8,467 of JAUXEH010000017.1, forward strand.
CAGGAGACCCGGCCGAAGTCCTTGGACAAAGACAGGTAGAATGAGTCCGACTCGGAGATCTCGCCCCGGTTGAGGGCATAATTGCCGTAGGCCGAGATCCCGCTCCGGAACAGGTTCAGGCCCGACGCTCCGAACCTCCAGGTGTGGTTGCGGATCCCGGAGTCCTTCTGCTCGCTCTCACGGCGCTCCACGTAGAAACGCAGGCCGCGGGCCGGCTTGAGGCTCAGGCGCAGGCCGTACTGCTGGGAGTAGTAGAACCGCTCCAGCTCCTGATCGTTGAGCGTGGGATCCTTGGAGCGTTCGATCACGTACCTGTGAAAATCCAGGCCCTTGCCCGAGCTGAAATGCGCCAGGATGTCGATGAGGTCGACCGGGTCCCAGCGCACGTTGGCGAAGAGCCGGGTCAAGCGGTCGGAGGTCTGCACATGCGAGGCCAGCTCGTATTCCAGGTTGGCGTAGAAGACCAGCGAGCGGTTTACGGGGAACAGGGTCCCGGCGTAGATGAAGCGACGCTCCGTCTCTCCCGAATAGCTCAGCTGATTGTAGCTCAGGGCAAAGCGCTTCCCACCCGATCCCAGATAGCGCGCGAAGAGGCCGAACTTGTTGTAGTCCCGGGTCACCCGGTCCAGATAGACGCTGGACTCCAGCCCGGCATACCCACCGATCAGGAGGTCGGCCAGGGGCTTATATCCCAGCGCCCCGCCCAGAAGCTGACCGATCCCGGCCGTGTCGTAGAGGTTCATCTGGCCGATCGACACAAAGAGGGGGCTGCCGGTTTTTTCGAAGCTCAGCCGGGCATCGTAGAGCAGGAGGTGGTTTGAGCTCGCTTCCCCGATCCTGACCCTGTCCCGGGTGTCCAGCAGCAGGCTCCATCCCCGGCCGCGGCGGTTGAAGAACTCGCCCTTGAGCCGCAGGCTGAACCGGTTGGTGAAGTCACTCCCCTCGTACTGGGACCCGAACCAGTCCAGATAGACCCTGCCACGGAAGTAGGGGCTGCTGCCGGTCTCTGCCCCCAAGACAGGCAGCGCCAGCACGGCCAGGAGAAGCGCCCACCCCAGCCGTCTAACCGCCCTCACAGACGGCCTCCCCGTCTCCAGTGATCCACCCGCCAGCTGGTCTGAGTGTGACACTTAAGACACAGATCCTGCCGGCCGGGGTGGGGGGACGTGTGGCAGGCCAGGCAGCCGGTCCTTGTAAAGAGATAGGATATGGACCCGGTGCGGGGGACGGTGTTGTCCTTCCTGTGGCAGGCACGGCAGTCTGTGACCAAGGCGTGGGGTCCTTCCCGGACCGCCCCGGTCTCCTCGTGGTCGAAGTCCTCCGGGTCGAGCATTACGAGCACGGTGTCTTCACCCTCGTGCTCGGTATGGCACATCGAACACTCCTCACCCTTGTCACGATGGTACCCGCGCTCCTCGGCCACGCGCTGCGCGATCTCCTGATGGCAGGCCAGGCATCGGGAATGAGGAACTTCGAAATCCTCGTTGTGGCACTTCATGCAGTTCTTGAGGCCCACCGACTTCGCATGCGCGGGGCTGAGCGGACCGGGGGCATCTTCCTCGGTGTATTCCTGAGGTGCGGACCACAGGGCAGGCAGGAAGATCAGAAGACAAAAAGCCACTCGAATGCCGTTTTTTTTGGCGTACAGTGTCGTCATCGTTCGAACCGCTGGCCCTGCTCAATCCAGGCCGGACAGTGATTTGGTCGGCCTAACAGCCAATTATTCAACCCATACTACCTTTTTTTGGACGCAAGTCAAGAATGAGTCTGAAGAGTCAGCTGCTCATCAGATTTTGCTTATGCCCATCCAAAGTATCATTTACAATTTTATCAGCAGCTTCGATGTCTGGATGAGTCCGCCTTAGATGTGTATAAGTCACTTTCTCAAAGGCACTCTCCTTATCGAGAACCTTTAAATACAAACGTTTGAGTTCCTCGTCTTTAATCTTCCATTCATCCTGGACTTGTTTTACTACCAACAGACTATCCGAATAACAGCGCACTTCACCATTCGTATATGCTGCTGCACAGGCTAGACCTTCTATCAATGCCGTGTACTCAGCTTTGTTATTCGTAGTCTGCCCGATTAGTTTTCCAAATCGAAACAACACTTTGTTATCACCATCCATGAGAATAAAAGCAATTGCTCCAGGTCCTGGATTGCCTCGGCATCCACCATCAGTAACAAGTTTCACCTCTTCATATTGTTTGGTCATTATGTCCTCCAATAATATCAGAATTTCACTTAAATACGCCTCATCCAACCAGAAACAACTTATATTTGCCAAAAAGCTCACTCTACCCCTTAAAAATATTTGACGAAAAATTGACGCAGACATGCCATTTCAGGCTGAAAATTGCCCAAAATAGTACACGCTCACGGAAAGGCTACCAAAGGGAACCTGTTTAAATTAAAGGATTAAGTGGCGCGCCTGGAGAGACTCGAACTCCCGACCCGCTGCTTAGAAGGCAGCTGCTCTGTCCACTGAGCTACAGGCGCACCAAATTGAATCATTCGCAAAAAATGTCGATATTTATGACTTGTGGATATTGCAGTGAGTATCGACATATTTTGCGAATGATTCAATCTATATTTAGACACACATTATACTTAATTTTTCATCAATTCGCTTTAATAATTTATCGGGGAGGCCGGATTTGAACCGGCGATCTCCTGCTCCCAAAGCAGGCGCGCTGACCAGGCTGCGCTACTCCCCGATCTCGAGTAATTACTTTACAGCACAGGGCTGTGAGGCAGCCATTATGATACATGTTCGGTGAGAAAAATCAAAGGATGAGATTGCTTCGCGACCTTTGGTCGCTCGCAATGACGCGAGGGAGTCAATGACGCGAGGGAGTTAGCGGCGGCGGAGGGCCTTCTCGATCTCGCTCCGGCGGAGGCGCAGGGTTATGGGCCGGCCGTGGGGGCAGAGCGCCGTGTTGGAGGTCTTGAACAGCTCCTCCACCAGGTAGGCCATCTTCTCGAAGGCCAGAGATTCCCCGGCCTTCACGGCGGATTTGCAGGCCAGGGTCGCAAGCATCCGCTCGCGCTTTTTCTCGACCTTCTCCTGCCCCACCTCCTCCAGCAGGGTGAGCAGGGCATCCGATGCTTCCTTCTCGTCGAAAATATCGGGAAACTCCTTGATGGCGAAGCTCCGGCCGCCCATGTCATCCACGCGAAAGCCTGACTCTTCGAGCAGGTCCCGGTTCTCCTCCAGGCTCTGAACCTGAGCGGGCGAAAGCTCCACGATCAGCGGGTGCAGGGTCAGTTTCCGCGGCCATTCCCGTTTCTTATCGATCTCCAGGTATCGATCGAAGAGTACGCGTTCATGGGCGTTGTGCTGGTCGATGATGAGGAGGCCTTCGTCATCCTCGGCCACGATGTAGAAGTCCAGATATTGGCCCAGGACCCGGGGAGCCGAAATTTCCGCTTTCCATGCTTCCCGGGAATCCTGAGAGGCCCAATCGGCTGGCGGAGAAGGCCTGCCCGGCTTACCCGGTCGGCCGATGAGGCCCGGTTGGTGCATCTCCTGCACCTGGGAGCTCGCCGTCTCCTCCCTTTTCTCCGGATAGACCTCCTTGATCCCCAGTTCCCGCAGGAGCGCCTGCTCCACACAGCGGTACACGAAAGAGAATATCGCCCGTGAATCCTGGAAGCGAACCTCGGATTTGGCTGGATGCACGTTGACATCCACCTCGGAGAGGGAGATCTCCAGAAACACCACGGCCTCTGCGGACTGGTCTTTTTCCAGGAAATTCTTGTAGGCCTGGTTCAGGGCTGCCTGGACCGTGGGGTCCTTGACGAGCCGGCCGTTTATGAAGAAAAACTGATGCCTCCTGTCCATGCGTGCTGAAGGGGGGCGGGAAGCGAATCCATGGAGGCGGCGCTCCCCCTCCGTGTAATCGAAAGAGAGCAGGCCTTCGATAAAGGCCTTGCCGAAGACCTGGTAGAGCCGCTCTTTCAGGCCCGACACGGCTGGATAGTCGAAGACCCTGCGTTCGCCGTGATGGAGGGCGAAGCGCACGTTGGAGTGGGCCAGGGCAATGTCGGTCAGGAGGCGGGTGATGCGGTTGAGCTCGGCCCGCTCCGAGCGCAGGAACTTCTTACGGGCCGGCAGGTTGAAAAACAGGTCCTTGACCTCGATGCCGGTCCCCCGGGGAAAGGCGATGTCCAACACCTCCGGCTGTTCCTTGCCTTCGATTCTGACCAGAGTCCCCTTGTCTGTCGTAGCGTCCGATGTCTTGAGCGTGACCCGGGCCACGGCCGCGATGCTGGAGAGTGCTTCGCCCCGGAAGCCGAGTGTGGCGATCCGCTCCAGGTCGTCCACTTGCGCGATCTTGCTGGTAGCATGGGACTCGAAACAGAGCAAGGCATCGTCGGGGGCCATGCCCGCTCCGTTGTCCGTGACCCTGATCAGGCCCTTGCCGCCGGCCAGGAGCTCTACCCGGATGTCGGTGGACCCCGCGTCCAGGGAGTTTTCCACCAGCTCCTTGACCACCGAAACCGGCCGTTCCACTACCTCCCCGGCCGCGATCTTCCGGGCTACGTCCCTGTCCAGTTTCTGAATGATTCCCATGCTATGGTTATCCCCCCGGCCGCACCTCGCCTCGGGTGTTGCCGCCGCTAACGTCCGTGATCTTGATCCCAGCCAGCTCCATCTCGGGAACATGACACTCCGCCAGGGACACATCGATGTAGTTATCGGTAAGGGCCCGGCCGGAGCGGTCCGCTGCAGAGCGGGTTATGACCACCGACTCCAACACCTGACCGATGAATCCTCTACGGAACTCCAGGTTCTTCTTCCGGGCCAGCGCCCTGAGGCTAGTCGCCCGTTCCTTCTTGGTCTCCGGGTGCACCTGCGTCCATGCGGCCGCGGGAGTACCGGGACGGGGAGAGAATGAGAACACGTGGAAGTAGGTCAACGGGGAGCGCTCCAGAAAGGCCTCCATGACCGCGAAGTCCTCATCGGTCTCGCCGGGGAATCCCACGATGATATCGGTCCCCAAAGACGCACGCGGAAGCCCCCGACGCAGGCGGGCGATGATCCTCTCGTAGTCCGCCGTTTTTATCCTGCGCCCCATACGGGCGATGATCCTGTCCGACCCATGCTGCAGGGAGAGGTGCAAGTGCGGGCATATCCTGGGATCGGTGACCAGGTGTTTGAGCAGCTCCTCATCCATGAAGCGCGGATCCAGGGAGGTGAGCCTGAGCCGGTGCAGGCCGTCCACGGCGGTTATCTCCTGCAGGAGCTCAAGGAAGGAGACCGGCGGATCCAGGTCCCGGCCGTAGAGTGCCAGATGGACCCCGGCCAGCACGACCTCCTTGAAGCCCTGCTCGACCATGGCACGGACATTGTCCAGGATTTTGCGTTTGGCGTAGCTCACGCTTTTCCCCCGGACCAAGGGGACCACACAGAACGTGCAGCCGAAATCGCACCCGTCCTGGATCTTGACCAGGGCCCGGGAGCGGAACGGCCGTGACCGGGTCTTTTCCTCCTGGGGGGGCTGGGAAAGGATGCGCTCGGGCAGCGCCTCCTTCTCCAGGTTGGAGACCACCTGCCAGACTCCGGGGAAACGCCTCAGCTCATCGGCGGCCCGCTCCGCGAAACATCCCGTGATCACCAGCCGGGCCTCGGGATTCTCGCGGCCCATCCTCCGGATGAAGCTGCGGACATCGCGGTCGGCGCGTGCGGTGATGGTGCAGGTGTTGACGAGGATCAGGTCGCTGCGGCTGTGCTCCGTCTCGTAGCGCAGCCCGCGTCTCTGGAACTCCTCCGCCCAGGAAAAGGCCTCGGCCTGGTTGACGCGGCAGCCGAAACTCTGGATGGAGAACGAGTTCATATCCGGCTTTTGATGCTCTCCGAGCTCTGTTCGACCTTAGCTGCCTGGGCCTTGCGGTATTCTCTGAGCCTGTTCTTCAAGGCTTCATCCTTGAGGCTCAGTATCTGCACCGCCAACAGCGCGGCGTTTACGGCCCCGTGTTTTCCGATCCCCATGGAAGCCACGGGGATACCCTTGGGCATCTGCACGGTCGCCAGGAGTGCGTCCATGCCGTTGACCGCCGACCCGCCCACCGGTATCCCGATCACGGGAAGTATGGTGTGGGACGCCACGACCCCCGCCAGGTGGGCGGCCATCCCGGCCGCCGCGATGAACACCTCTCCTCCCCCAGCCTCGAATTCCGAAACGAGCTTTTTGGTGCGCTCCGGGGTGCGGTGGGCGGAGGTCACCTCCAGCAAGAAGGGCACTTCGAAATCCTTGAGGATCTTGACCGCCCCTTCGATCACATCGAAATCCGACTCGCTTCCGATAAAAATAGCGACTTTGCTCATAACGCTGCCTTCCTTTCCTTTCCTATGTCTTTGCGAAAATACATGCCCTCGAATTCGAGCTCGTCGATGGCTCCGTAGATGGCCTTCATGGTGTCCTCCAGGGTCTCCCGGGAGGCGCACACGTTCAGGACCCGGCCGCCCGCCGTCAGGACCTTGCCGGCTTCCTCTCTGGTTCCCGCATGGAAGACCACCACATCCGCCCTTTTTTCCAGCTTATCCAATCCCTCGATCACCTTGCCCTTTTCATATTTGGTGGGATAGCCTCCCGAGGCCAGCACGACACACCCGGAGGCCTTGCGGTTCCACACGGGTTTGGCCTCGAGGACGTTGCCGTCCATGGCCGCCTCGAGGATGTCCATGAGGTCGGACTCCAGGCGGAGCATCTGGGGCTGTGTTTCCGGATCGCCGAAACGGCAGTTGTACTCCAGCACCCTGGGGCCCTGCTCCGTCAGCATCAGCCCCACGTAGAGCACGCCCTTGTACTTCCTCTCCTCTTCCAACATGCGGGTTATCGTGGGAAGCACGATGGTCTTCATGATGTGGTTGAACTGATCCTGCTTGACAAAGGGGCTGGGAGAGATCGCGCCCATGCCGCCGGTGTTGGGGCCCTTGTCCCCGTCGAAAACCGGTTTGTGGTCCATGGTGGTCACGAAGGGGGAGGCTTTGACTCCGTCCGAAACCACGATGAAAGAGACTTCCCGGCCGCGTAAAAACTCCTCGATCACCACGACTTTGCCGGCGTCGCCGAATTTTTTCTCGACGATCATGGAGTCCACGGCCTCCTCGGCCGCGCGCAGGCTCCGACAGAGGATGACCCCTTTCCCGGCCGCCAGCCCGTCGGCTTTGATCACCACAGGAAAAGAAAACACCCCGGACAGCAGTATCTGTTGGGCCGCCTGGGTGGTATCCACGATCCGATACTGCCCTGTCGGGATCTTGTGACGGTCCATGAACTGCTTGGCAAAGACCTTGCTCCCCTCCAGTTCGGCCGCGATCTTGTACGGGCCGAAACACTTGAGGCCGATCTGCTCGAACTCGTCCACGATCCCTTCGGTCAAGGGCGCCTCGGGGCCGGCCACGGTTAAATCGATCTTCTCCTGCGCGGCAAATTTTTTCAGCGCCTGGATGTCATCCGCCTTGATGTCTACATTCTCTGCTAGGGATCGGGTCCCGGCGTTGCCGGGCGCACAATAGACCTTTTTGACCCTGGGGCTCTGGGATATCTTCCATGCCAGCGCATGCTCGCGTCCCCCGCCTCCTACTACCAAGACTTTCATGGCGCACTCCCCAGGTTAAGTTTCTGCAGATTTTCGGCAAAGGTTTCGGCAAACCCCGGGTAGGGGAAAATGCTCTTCATGACTTTCGCCGCCAGCGGAACAGCCCGGTCGAACGGCATGCAGTATTTCATCTCCTTGAAGTTCTGTCGGTATTTCCTGACCTCTTCTTTCACGGCTCGTCCGTTGATGATCAGATCGGAGATCAAACCGGCCAGGGTGTCGAAATCGCCCTCCGTCATCCCGAAGCGCGTCATTTCCTGCACCCCCATCCGTATGCCGCTGGGCTCCAGGAAGGATGCGTCATCGGGCAGGGCCTGATAGTTGGTCACGATGTTGTTGTCTTCCAGCTTCCGGGCGATGTCCATCCCATTGCCGAAGCGGTCGATGCGGATCAGGACCTGATGGGTCTCGGTGAATCCGTCCGACTCGTCCCCCTCGACCTCGATGTTTTTATCCTTCAAGGCCCGGGCGAAGGCCTTGGCATTGGCCCGCACCCGCTGCTGATACTCTTCCTTGAACGTGTTCATCTCGTAGGCGGCCATCAACAGACCCACCAGGGTTCCGAGATGGTGATTGCTGGTGGAGCCGGGGAACGCGCGGCCCTTGATGTCGATCCACAGCTTCCGCAGGGGGCTTCCCTTGGGGAAGTTGCCGGCGATCAGCCCCCTCTGGGGGCCGAAAAATGTCTTGTGGGTGCTGCCTGTGACCACGTTGGCCCCATCGGCCAGGGGTTCCTGGAAGGCGCCGTACAGCCCCAGCACATGCGCCATGTCGAACATGATGACGGGCGGCCGCTCCCAATCCTTGACCAGGTCGGCCACAAACGCAACCGGTTCGGGATAGAGGAACATGCTCTTGCCGAACACCATTAGGTCCGGGTGGTTAGCTTCCAGCAGTTCGGCCAGTTTTTCCGGGTCGGGCTTGTAGGGATTATCCTCCAGGACCGGGAAATTGACGACCCTCTCCTTGCCTGTCTCCGGGTCTTCCTCCACGAAGTTGAACAGCGAACCCATGGGCTGCGAGCTTAGGTGCCCGCCTTTGTTCAGGTCGTTGTTCATGACCAGCCGCATTTTGCGTGAGGGCTGGCCCTCGGGACGGCCGCGGTTCAGGAAGCGGACCATGCCTTTGAAGATCACCTCATTGGCCATCTGGCCGGAAACGGGGCGGAGCTCCACCTCGGTGCACCCGAAGAACCGGGCCAGCTCGGCCTGGGCCTCCTCCTCGACGTCCTTGATAAAATCGATCCCCTGGTAAAAATAGACTTCCTGACCCTTCATCCTCTTGTGTTCGGCGTAGCGGCCGGCCGGGTCCGAGATCTCGCACATCTTGACCATCAAGGAAGGGGTCGATTCCGAGGGGATCAGGTTGAAAGACTCGTGCTGTCTCCAGATATTGTTCTCGGTCAGGCGCTCAGATAATGATTCAACTTTATCAAAGAAAGAATCCATAGGTTCACTCCTCTGCTAGGATCTGAAATTGTTCTCCTCAATCCGGACGATCTTGTCCAAGCGCTCCTGATGGCGCCCCCCCTCATACTCGGTGCTGAGCCAGATCTCGACGATGTTCAGGGCCTCATCCTGGGGGAGGATCCGCCCGCCCAGGGCCAGGCAGTTTGAATCGTTGTGCGCGCGGCTCATCTCCGCCATGTAATCGTCCACGCACAGGGCCGCCCGGATCCCTCTGTGTTTGTTGGCCACCATGGACATGCCGATGCCGGTGCCGCAGATCAGGATCAGCCGGTCGCAGTTACCGGCGAAATAGCCCTCCAGGGCCTTGACCGCATAGTCCACATAATCCACTCGTTCTCCCTCAGCACATCCGTAATCGACAAGCTCGACACCCTGCTCTTCTAGGAATGCCAGTATGCCCGGCTTGAGCTTGTACCCGGCGTGATCCGACGCGACTCCGACTCTCATACTCCCTCCACACTCGCAGATCCCGGTGGGAACCGGGGAC
>JAUXEH010000178.1 GCA_030620655.1 Candidatus Aminicenantota bacterium
AAGTTTCATGTAGGTTGCTTAAAAGATACCCAGGTAGTATCATTATGTCAAGTAATATTTTCATCTCAAAAATTTGTACAAGGCCGGACTCGAACCGGCACGTAGGATAACCTACGAGGGATTTTAAGTCCCTTTTTCTGGGACTGTCGGAAAAACTGTGTAACAGCCTTAATATTCAATACCTTAGCTCAGATATTGAAGGAAAGAACAAAATACTCAAAATGTTGTATAGAACCGTAGTTCTGACGGATGAAGGAGATGGTTTTAAGTTTCCGTTCTTTGTTTTAGCCTGGGAAAATGACTGGGATACGCTTTACAGGCTAAGACAGGTGGAGATTGGTGGGGAGAATAACGCTGAAATGAAAAAATGGCTCCTCGGGTAGGACTCGAACCTACAACCTAGTGGTTACAAGGGCCCCAAAATTTCTTCTGGGCTTGGACTATCTCATCACCCGTTCCGGGTATCCGGAGATAGGGTGTCGGGCGCTTCCCCCGGCTCATGTCCGGAGTACGAGCTCTCGCTCTAGTCTCTGCACCTTCCCTGACCTCGAAACGTTGATCAGGGCTTGGCTCAGGGTTGCCATTTCCCGTGATGTACGGAAGGCAGGTTTCCCTGAGTTCACCCGATTTTTCGACCACGATTCCTCGTGGAAGCTGCAACTCGGAGTGAACTTCCCTGTGACAATTGGCGCATAATTGGATCAAATATTCTCTTCGATCCGAGTACCGTCTTTTGTCACTCAAAGTTTCTCTTTTTTTTACAGCCACCCGCTCTGCCGATTGAGCTACCGAGGAGCAGTATTGATCTATTTTATACCAGAAAACGTGGGGAAAGGCAACTATAAGCATGAGATTGCCTCGCTCCTACGGAGGCTCGCAATGACGATTTTCGATATCAGCGGAAGCTGGCCTGCAGGGCGGTCTTGCGGAAGTCCTTGCCCTCCACGTTCACGATCTTGCACATCTCGTGTATGCGGGAATGGAGCCGCACACCGATGCGGCTCTCCAGGGTCTCATCCTGTTTCTGCTCGTACATCTTCTTCCGGCTCCACACCTCGCGCGGCTCCTCCTCCTCTTCCTGCATGTCGAGGTAGTTGGTGGTGAAGATGGTCAGCTGCTTGTTGTTATACCGATGGTTGATGATGTAGAAGATGGTCTCTTCCACCCAGGGCGTGGTGCGCTTGGCTCCCAGCTCATCCAGGACCATGACCTTCTTTTCGAACACGGGGGCCAGGAGCTCTGACTCGGTCATGGGCGAATCCGACGAATACGAATTCTGGAGATCGCGCATGAGCTGGCGGAAGTCATAGAAATAGCAGGGCACGCCTTTTTCCCAGACGAGGTCGTGGATTATGGCCGCGGCCAGGTGTGTCTTCCCCACTCCGCATGGGCCCTGGAAGACCAGCCCCGATACCTGGACCGGGTAGTTCGATATCAGTTTTTTCGAGATCTTGACCGCATCGCGGTGTGACGCGTTCAGAGGTTTGAAATTCTCGAAGGTGCACTCCCGATACCTCCGGGGTATGTTGGCCTGCTCGAAGAGTACCTGGTTCTGGCGCTGCACATAACACCGGCAGCGCTTGGCGACCGTGCTGCCCTCCACCTCTTCCAGAACCCAGCCCGTATCCTGGCACAGGGCGCATTTCTCTTCCGCCATCATCAGTTCAATGACCCCCTCAGCTGCTGCAGACTGGGCTGCCGAGCCAGCTTCCGGATCGCCTTTTTTTCGATCTGCCGGATGCGCTCCCTTGTCAGGTTGAGCTGGTCCCCGATCTCCTGGAGCGTCCGGGGATGATCATCATCCAGGCCGAAGCGCAGCTTGAGTACCAGAGCTTCCTTGTCCTCCAGTTCATAGAGGATTTCGCGGACCTGCTCCTGTATGGCATTCTTGATGATATTGTACTCCACGGAGGGAGACATGCTGTCCTCGATCTTGTCCCCGAACTCGATGTCCTCGTCGAAATATTTATCGCTGAGTGAGATGTCGCGGCTGCCCAGTATCTCCAGGTCCTCTACCTCGGCCACCGCGATCTTCATCCGCTTGGCGATCTCTTCCCGGTTGGGGCTGCGTCCCAGCTCTTTCTTGAGGCCCGATTTTACACGCTTCATCTCTGAGACCTGGTCGGAGAGCTTCTGGGGGATGTGGTAGATGCGGGAATTGCGGGTCAGGGCGTGGAACACCGCCTGCCGGATCCACCAGACCGCGTAGGATATGAACTTGACGTTTCTTTCCGGATCAAACCTGCGGGAGGCCTCGATCAGGCCAATGTTCCCTTCATTGATGAGATCCAGGAGGCTGAGGCCCATTCCCCGGTATTTCTTGACATAGGACACGACGAACTTGAGGTTGGCCTCTATCATCTTGCGCTGGGCGACCTTGTCTCCCTTTAGGATGAGATGGCCGAGCTCGCGTTCCTCTTCCTGGGACAGGGGCTTGAATTTGGAAATCTGGTTCAGATATAGTTTCAGGTTCCGGGATTGAAGAGAGTCGCTGTAGCCGTCCCTCATTCGTCTATTGTATCAATTTTTTCGATTATTACCAACTTGGCCGAGCTCTGCCGGACCAGAGACATCCTGGTCTTTTCGAACTCATCTTCCCGGCCCTCGAAGAAGTTGAGCCTGATGTACTCCAGGAACTGGTTGATCTCCTCCTCTATCCTATCGATCTTCTGGCGCATGTTGAGGATGATCTCGATGCCTGCGAGATTGACCCCCAGGTCCCGACTGAGATTCAAGATGACCTCCAGCTGTCTGAGATCTTCGTCGGAATAGAGCCGGGTGTTGCCATCGCTGCGGGAAGGCTTCAGGAGTCCCTCCCGCTCATACAGACGGAGCGTCTGAGGATGGATGTTGTAGAGACGGGCCACACTGCTGATGTGGTAGTATTTGCTCTGATCCTTGCCTTTTTTCATCTTACTCGATCCCCAGGTCTTTGCGCGGGTCCTCGTCCGTGGCGGCCTGCAGTTCCCGCATGAGCTCCCGCACGCGCTCGCTGTTGAAGGAGGGCGGCACGATGTAGGCCTCTACGAACTGGTTCCCCCGCGAGCTCTTCCCCGGCCTGGCTATCCCCTTGTCGCGCAGGCGGAACTTCTGGCCGGATTTGGTGCCGGGTGGGATCTTAATGGTGGTTTTCCCGTACAGCGTAGGCACCTCGATCTTGGCTCCCAGCGTGGCCTCGGGCACGGTGATGGGGACACGGATGTGCACATTGCTCCCTTCGCGCTTGAACAGCTTGTGGGGTGTCACTTCGATCACGATGTAGAGGTCTCCGGTTGGCCCACCACCTTCCCCGGCATTGCCCTTGCCGGCGAGGCGGACTCGGGAGCCGTTATCGACCCCGGCGGGGATGCGGACCTTGATGCGCTCCGTCTTCTGGATCAGGCCCATGCCGTGACAGGCCGGGCACTCCGGGCCCCGAGTCTGACCGGAGCCCCCGCAGGCTCTACATACGGTGGCGAAACGCATGCTTCCCGACTGCATGCTGGTACGGCCGGAGCCCCCGCAGGCCGGGCAGGCCTGGCTGCCTCCGGTCTGAACATGTCCCTGTCCCTTACAGTTATCGCAGGCCACCATGCGCGTCAGGCGGATGCGGGTCTGTATGCCTTTCACCACATCCGAGAATCCCACCTTCATGGTGTACATGAGGTCCTGTCCGCGCACCGGGCCCCGCCGGGCGGCACGCCCCGGGCCGGCCCCTCCCATGATGTTGTCGAAGAAATCCCTGAAAGAGGAGGATCCGAAATCGGAAAAATTGAACCCCTCAAACCCTCCGGTGGTTCGGCCCTGCTGGTAAGCCCCCGGGCCGGGTCCGTGGCCCACGAACCCGAACTTGTCGTACTGGCTCTTCTTCTTGGGATCGCTCAGCACGGAATTGGCTTCCTGGATCTCCTTGAAGCGGGCTTCCGCGTTCTTGTCACCCGGGTTGAGATCCGGGTGACACTTGCGGGCCAGTTTGCGGTAGGCTTTCTTTATGTCCGCTACCGAAGCCTTGCGATCGAGCCCCAGGGTCTTGTAATAGTCCTTGGCCATGGTTCAGCACGGTTTTAATTCTTGCCTTTGTCCTCATCCACGACTTCCGCGTCGATGACTTCTTCCTCATTCTCTGCGCCCGCCTGCTGCTGGGACTGCCCGGCGTCTGCTCCCGGGGCGTCTCCGGGGCCCGCCTGTGCCTGCTGCTGTGTGGCCTGCTGGTACAACATCTCCGTCATCTTGTGGGAAACCTGAGTCAGGGATTCTACGGCCTTCTTGATATGATCGAGGTTGTCAGTCTGGATCGCGGACTTGGTGTTTTCGATCTCGACCTGGATCTTGCTGGCTTCCTGGGGATCGATCTTGTCCTTGTTCTCCCGCAGGGTTTTTTCCAGAGCGTAGACCAGTGAATCGGCCTGATTCTTGGTGTCGATCACCTCACGGCGCTTCTTGTCTTCTTCGGTGTGGCTTTCTGCGTCCTTCACCATGTTGTCGATCTCGCTGTCATCCAGCCCGCTGTGACCGGTGATGGTGATGGCCTGCTGCTTGCCCGTGCCCAAGTCTTTGGCCGAAACATGCAGGATGCCATCGGCGTTCATATCGAAGGTCACCTCGATCTTGGGTATGCCGCGCGGGGCCGGGGGGATGCTGTCGAGGTGAAAACGGCCCAGTGTTCGGTTGTCGACCGCCATCTCCCGCTCTCCCTGCAGCACATGCACTTCGACGCTAGGCTGGTTGTCTGAGGCCGTGGAGAAGATTTCTGTCTTCTTGGTCGGGATGGTGGTGTTGCGGTCAATCATCTTCGTGAACACGCCGCCCAGGGTTTCGATCCCCAGTGTCAGGGGGGTGACGTCCAGCAGCAGGACATCCTTGACATCCCCGGACAGGACAGCACCCTGGATGGCTGCGCCGGCCGCCACGACCTCGTCGGGATTGACACCCTTGTGCGGTTCCTTGCCGAACAGTCCTTTGACCAGTTCCTGCACCTTGGGAATACGGGTCGAGCCGCCCACGAGGATGACCTCGTCTATGTCTTCCGGCTTGAGGCCGGCATCGGACATCGCACTTTTACTGGGCTCGAGGGTCCTCTGGATGAGCGGATCCATGAGCTGCTCGAGCTTGGACCGGCTCATCTTGATGAGCAAATGCTTGGGGCCGGACTGATCGGCCGTGATAAAAGGCAGGTTGACCTCGGTCTCCATGGTGGTGGACAGTTCCATCTTGGCCTTTTCCGCGGCTTCCTTGAGCCTCTGCAGCGCCATCTTGTCTTTGGTGAGATCAATGCCGGATTCCTTCTTGAATTCCTTCACCAGCCAATCCTGCACGACCTGATCGATATCGTCTCCGCCCAGGTGTGTGTCCCCGTTCGTGGACTTGACCTCAACGATTCCCTCTCCGACCTCGAGGATGGAGATGTCGAAGGTTCCGCCCCCAAAGTCATACACGGCGATCGTCTGGTCGCTCTTCTTGTCCATGCCGTAGGCCAGTGCGGCCGCGGTGGGCTCGTTGATGATGCGCTGCACGTCCAGGCCTGCGATCTTGCCTGCGTCTTTGGTGGCCTTGCGCTGGCTGTCGTTGAAATGGGCCGGGACCGTAATCACGGCCTTATCGACCTTTTCTCCCAGATAATCCTCGGCCGATTTTTTAAGCTTCTGAAGGATCATGGCCGAGATCTCCGGCGGGGCGTAGGATTTGCCCAGCGCCTCGATCCGCACATCTCCGTTGGCCGCCTCGGTCACCTTGAATGGGACCTGTTTGATCTCCTCGGGGATTTCCTGGAAACGGCGCCCCATGAAGCGTTTGATGGAATATATCGTGTTTTCCGGATTGGTCACACGCTGACGCTTGGCGACCTGTCCGACCAGGCGCTCATCCTTTTCGGTGAAGGCAACGACCGAGGGCGTGGTCCGTCCACCCTCCTCGTTCTGGATGATGATCGGTTTGTCACCTTCGGTTATCGCAACCACCGAGTTCGTGGTTCCTAAATCGATTCCTATGATTTTTGCCATATTGTCCTCCTGAGTTGGCTGTCTAGGATGTAAATGAGTTCTTATCTAATATAATACTTGAGTCAATCATTGTCAAGTATATATTATAACTTTATTATTAGATTTTCACGAGATTGAATCATTGTTATTGAGAGGAGCGAAGCGACGTGGCAATCTCATCTTAAAAACTTAAAAGATTCATAGGCATTCCTCCGCAAATACTACTATGCC
>JAUXEH010000454.1 GCA_030620655.1 Candidatus Aminicenantota bacterium
ATACGCCTCACCTTGGTAGACCAGGGCCGCATCCCCCATGGTCAGCGACACGCCACCGCACTCCAGCTCGGACAGGCCGTGCTCCGCCAGGAAGGCGACCCGGGCCTCGTGGACCATAGAGAGCAGGCGGTCGTTCCCCAGGTGCCCTCCGTAGTTCAGGTCGGTCACGCGGACGCTCAGGTCGATATGGAATGGATAGTCTTTGAGGGATTTGAGCCGGATTCTCGGCATGTCGTCCTCCTTCCTCCTCAGATTCTTGATCCAGCTCCTCGGGGAGCGTGCATCACCCCCGGTCAGGATTTCATGAGCCAACGAACTCCGGCCGGCGTGTCCAGGAACCCGGCTCGTGGGGCGACTGCGAGCCCGGCCAGCAGGCACTTGTGGACCTCCACCATGGTGGCCGTGAGCTCCCCGGAGCCCATGAGCGCGATGATGCCCTTAGCTTCCATGATCCTTTTTCGTATGATACCTGTCCGGCCGCCGTGATTCAAGTGACATGGATTTTAGAACCTCACTCGGATGGGCTGTGTGGGCGTATCCCTGTTTCTGTGAATAAAGTCAGGCAAACTGGTTCTTCAGCCCGGTGATTTTCCCCAGCGAGGAAACTCACCTTATTCCTCGGCTCGCCTCCGGATGGCTTCCGAACCAGATTGCCTGCCTTTAACAATGGCGCCACAGAGATGGGCCACATCCATGTTCATTCTCAGGCTTGAAAATCGCGCTCACGCCTTCTATCATGGGAGGGACGGCATCCCATGACCCTCAAACTGCGATCCATCCTCTTCTTGCTTTCTCTGATCTTCCTCTCCTTTCCAGGGAAAAGTGACGCCCAGACTGAGGCTGCGGCCGGACTCCTGGTCTCCCCGAGAGCGATAACGGTTGAGGAGGAGTTCCGGGTTCTGGCGGTCGTGGGAGATCCTCTGCAGGACGCGACGATCATGGTGACCGGCCCCAACGGCCGTCTGAACCCACTGGGAAGCCGGACCGGAGGAGGCCTCCCGTACTGGCGGGAGGCCCGCTTCAAGACCGCAGGCCCGGGCACCTACAGTATCTCACTGAAAGCAGGGGAAATGACCATCGCCAGCAAAGAATTCTCCGCCGCCCCTCGCAAAGCCTTCCGCCCCATGAGCCGGTCGATCTGGAATATCGAGACATCCTGGTCCGGTGCCAAGGAAAGCCTCTATTCCGCCTGGATCGAGCGGCTGTTTCAGGACGCGGAGGAGGGAGACACCTGGGCGCACCTGCATGACCTGATCCGCGACGCGGAGAGCAACTTCCTGTACGGCCATCTGGGACGGGAAGAAGACCGAGGCCTGGCCCTGGAGCCGGACTGCGCCGACAACCCGTTCGTGCTGAGGGCCTATTTCGCCTGGAAGCTGGGTCTTCCCTACGGACATTTCCGATGCGACCGCGGGACCCTCGAGCGGGCTCCCCGCTGTACGGAGTGGGTCACGAACCTGACGCCGCGCGGTTCCGGTAAGGGTAACGTGCCGGCGTTCCAGTCCTTCGTGCGCACCATTCTGGACGATGTCCACTCAGGAACCGGGCGCACGGCCCTGGATGACGACCGGACCGACCTGTACCCCGTAGCCCTCCAAAGGGAACACCTGCGCCCCGGTGTGGTCTTCGCCGACCCCTACGGCCACACTCTTACTCTGGTGCGCTGGGTCCCCCAGACTGCTGAATCTCCGGGAACGCTGCTGGCCGTGGACGCCCAGCCGGACGGGACCATCGCGGTCAAGCGGTTCTGGCAGGGGAATTTCTTCTTCGCCACCGCAGACATCCCGGGGGGGCCGGGCTTCAAGGCCTTCCGTCCCATGATCCAGGAGAACGGCAGGCTCAGGCTGCTCGACAACGCC
>JAUXEH010000245.1 GCA_030620655.1 Candidatus Aminicenantota bacterium
CTCACCTTCCCCATGCGCTCGGACTGAAAACGGCCGGCCTCGGAGCTCCGCATCGTCATCCTTCTAGTTTGGTCCAAGATCCGGTCCAAGAGAGACACATCTCCAAACCGCATGGAATTTAGGGTGCTTTGATTTCCTGTCATATCTTGAAAAACTTCCCGGATGGTGTTATAAAAATCTGTTAAAACTGGGTTATTCATAAAAAATGTCGATTATGAATAGAAAGCACATTGAAAACGGAAATGTCAATGTGATTTACTGGAAGAATAATGTAAATGATTGATATTGCTTTTGTTGAACAAAGTATCGACATTTTTTATGAATAGTTCAGGTTAAGGAGAGAACAGGTCATGAGCCACGATCACAATGATAAGATCGCTTGCCATGTGTGCAAGAAGGAAATTCCCAAATCGGCGGCATTGAATGCCGAGGGCGCGGAGTATGTCCATTATTTCTGCAATGTCGACTGCTTGGACTACTGGAAGAAAGAGCAGGGCGAGACCGAGAAAAAGACGGATTGAGGCCCGGCCTCAATAATCGATCCTTCCATCTGGCATGTCGGGCTGTACACAGGGAATCGCACCACGGCTGATCGTATTGTTCTGTTTTTTTTTATGCAGCCCTTTCCTGGGGGCTGAAGAGGAATCGGCTGAGCCGGAGCCGAAGGTCAAATACGCCTCCGAGACAAGTTTTTCCTTGGTACTGGTCAAGGGCAACAACAACAGCCTGTCCTACAGCTTCGACACGAATCAGAATTTCGATGTAAAGAAAAACCGGATCAGCCTGGCCGGCCGCTTCATCCATTCCCGTTCCGACGGGGTAAAAACCGCCGAGATTTATTACGCTCACGTAAAATACGACCGAAGGATCGGCACACGGGCCTATCTGTTGGGTTACACGAGTTACGATCAGAACAAACTGGCGGGTTACAATTTTCGGGTGGCCCTGTCTTTCGGAGGCGGTTTGACCTGGATCGAGCGAGAGAGAACCATCTTTTTAACGGAGCTGGCCTTCGGCTTGAACAACGAGGAAACTACCAAACAGGTCAGGCTCGGCAACGTCAATGACAAGAACTTGATCCAGAAAACCATGACCAGCTCCTTTCCCTCATCAATTCTGAACAACAGGCTGACCTGTCGAGTCACGAAATCCGCAGAGGTCGTGCTGCGCGTAACGGCATTCTTCAACCTGGAGGAAGCCAAAAGCTACCGCATGAACAATTACGTCTCCCTTTCCGCTGCCATCAGCCCCCAACTGGCTCTTAAAACCAGCCTGGAGCTCATATACGACAACGATCCCGTGCCGGGCTTCAAACACACCGACACGTATTTGCTTTCCTCGTTGGTGATTAAGATCTAAACTCATCATCCCGCGGAAGCATTTCCAATTTAGGCGAGTTCCCATCCCTCCTCGCCGAAGACCCAACCACCCACCCTCATGCGGCTCAGACGGATAGGAGCTCGCCTTTTATCTTTTCACTATACTCTATAACACTCTATAACGGATTTGGAAATTCCCACTCATCCCGCATCCATCTGGATGAATATGAGGCGAAATGCTATAATAGGCTAACTTTATGCCTGAAGTGATATTGTCGAGGTGAGACCATGAGAAAAACAGGCCTTTGGCTGATGTTCCTGATGTTTGTTGTTGGCGCGGCCGCGGCTCAGAACGCGGATGATATCCTCTCCGTCCGGATCCTGGCATCCGTGGACAGGCTGCAGCCCGGGCAGTCTCAGGCCATAGCTCTGGTTATCAAGATCAAGGCACCCTACCATATCAATTCGGAAACGCCCGCCGAGGATTTTCTGGTGCCTACCTCGATCAGCTTTGCGGACACCGAAGGCGTACGGTACACCTCTACGGAATTTCCCCCTGCGGAGACCCGTGATCTGTCTTTCAGCGACATGCCCCTTGAGGTCTATGAAGGGACCTTTACTGTTTTCTGTACCTTGACGCTGGATGCCGCCTACGCGGAGAAAGGCGTCAAGGTATCCGGTTCCATCCAGTACCAGGCTTGTGACGACAACGCCTGTCTCCCGCCGGCTGAATTGGCCTTTGAGGAAGTCCTGGCTGCGGCTGGACCCGGCGAGACGGTCGGCGCTGCGAACAGTGAGGTTTTTGCGTCCCGGCCGGCTCCCAAAGCCTCTGTCGAGCCGAAACCGGCGGCCTCAGAGGGCGGGATGGCCCAAGCACTCAACGAAAGGAGTCTCCTTGTCTCCTTCTTACTGATCTTCCTGGGCGGCTTGGCGCTTAACCTGACGCCCTGCGTATATCCTCTGATCCCCATCACCATAGGGTATTTCGGGGGACAGGCCCAGGGGAAAAAAGGCGGAGTGGTCGCCCACGCGGTGCTGTATGTCCTGGGCATGGCCATCACGTATTCCGCCCTCGGGCTGATCGCAGCCCTCACGGGCAGCCTGTTCGGGGCGGCCCTGCAGAATCCGTTTGTGCTGGTCGGCATCGCCCTGGTCATGGTGGCCCTGGCCCTCAGCATGTTCAACCTGTATGAATTCCGTCTGCCCTCGTTCCTCACCAGGATGGCGGGGGGACGAAAACAGGGTTTCATGGGTACGCTGTTCATGGGGCTCACGGTGGGATTCGTGGCCGCCCCCTGTATCGGCCCCTTTGTGCTGGGGCTCCTGACCTATGTGGGAGAACGGGGCGATGTAGTGTTGGGCTCCCTGATGTTCTTTGTGCTGGCCCTGGGGCTGGGTGTTCCCTTCCTCTTCCTGGCTATCTTCTCCGGCAGCATCGATCGGATGCCTCGTTCGGGGGCGTGGATGGTTTGGGTTCGCACCATCTTCGGATTTGTGCTGATCGCCATGGCCGTCTATTTTCTCCGGCCCCTGTTCCCCGACACCCTGATCTACCATCTGACACTGTCCCTGATACTGTTCATCGGGGCTATCTTCATGGCCTGGCTGGAGCCCACCAAGATGCCGGGAAAGGTGTTCCCGGTGATCCGGAACCTTGTCGGCTTGGCTTTTTTTATCCTGTCCCTGGTGTTTGCGACCTCCGGCATCCGGGCCTATGTGGCCACGGCCTTAGCCGAGGCCCGGGCGGCCTCCGGTCTTTCCACCGGGAGCGAGATCCTTTGGGTACCAGGCAGCGAGGCACGCCTGGAGGCAGCGGCCGCTCAGGGCAAGCCCGTGTTCATAGATTTCACGGCAGACTGGTGCATCCCCTGCAAAGAGCTGGACAAATTCACTTTTTCCGACCCCGAGGTGGTGGAGATGTCCCGCCGGTTCGTTATGCTCAAGGTCGACCTGACCAGCTCCAGCGATCCTGTGAGTCAGAGGCTGAAGAACAGGTTCGGTGTCAAAGGGGTTCCCACACTGATATTTATCCACAGCGACGGCTCGGAAGCCTCAGGCCTGCGTGAGGTGGGATTTGTTGAAAAAGACAAGTTCCTGGAAAAGATGGCCAAGGTCTCGGACGGGCGCTAAACCCTTCGCTCCCGTCCGGCCAGTTCTCCGGCAGCCAGCGCCGCTCCGATGATACCGGCCTCGTTTCGGAGCTCTGCCGGCAGGATGTCGGCCCGAGCCTGCAGATGCGGAAAAAACTTCTCGTGCTTTTTACTCACTCCGCCCCCTATGATGAACAGGTCGGGTGAGAACAGGGCTTCCATTCGGGCCAGGAACTCGTTGATCCGGCCGGCCCATTTCTTCCATCTCAGCTCCTTGTCTTTGCGCACAAGATCCGATGCCCGGTGCTCGGCATCCTTGCCCCGGACCTCCATGTGGCCGAACTCGGTGTTGGGGACCAGTTGGCCGTCAGTGAAGACCGCGCTCCCGATCCCGGTCCCCAGGGTCAGGATGATCACGACGCCCTTTCGCCGCCTCCCGGCGCCGAAGCGCATTTCCGCCAGGCCCGCCGCATCCGCATCGTTGATCAGCCGCACCGGGCACTGGGTGGCCTCTTCCAACAGGCGTTCCCCATCCGTCCCGATCCAGGCTCGGTCCACGTTGGCGGCGCTGAAGGCGATCCCGTGTTTGATGACAGCAGGGAATGTACAGCCGATGGCCCCCTGCCATGCGAAGTGCTGCGCGATCTCGGCCACGACCCTGGCCACGGCCTCCGGCCGCGACGGCTGGGGCGTCGCGATGCGCAGGCGCTCGTCCGCCAGCATTCCCCGGCCCACGTCCACGGGCGCCCCCTTGATTCCGGACCCGCCGATGTCTATTCCTAATACCGTCATTTTTTCTCCAGCTCGTATTCCGTTTTAAGCCAGGCCGCGATGTCCTCTTGGATGTGAAATTTATTGCAGAAAAATAGTATAATACGCCACGAGTTATATCAAAAGACTTATTCTCTGGACAGAGAAAGGAGAGCCTGATGACAGAATATCGGAACGTGCGGCAGCCCGGGAAGCAACAGATCGCGGTCCTGATACACGCGGCATTGATGGGGAGTCTGCTCATTTATCTCCTGCTGGTTGAGGTCGTCTTCCGCGGCATGGACCTGTCGCCTTCTCCCGGAGCGGGAGGCGTCTTCGGCTATCTGCGTTATGTCTTCTACGGGATCGCCGTGCTCCTGATCCTGTTCATACGCCGGTTCCCGGCCTGGCTGCGGACCGGGGCGGGCGTCCCTGAACCGGAGAGGAGCACACGACTGCTCCAGACATCCATCCTGACCAGCGCTCTCTGTGAGGTTCCGGCCATATTGGGGCTGGTGATGGTGCTCATGACCGGATCACACCGGGATTTCCACTATCTACTTTTCCTGTCACTCGTCCTCTTTGTCTTTTACTTCCCCCGCAGGAGTTTCTGGGCGACCGCGGGGGGTGCATGATGCGGATCCAGTTCCTGGGGGCAGCCCGCCAGGTTACCGGTTCCTGCTATCTTGTGGAGGTCGATGGCCTGCGCATCCTGGTGGACTGCGGCCTGTTCCAGGAACGTGAGTATGCTGCGCGGAACTGGAAGCCCTTTCCCGTGTATCCGGGGCGGCTCGATTTTGTGCTGCTGACGCACAGCCACCTCGACCATGCCGGCCTGCTGCCCAAGC